>NZ_AJQF01000360.1:0-31737 GCF_000261705.1 Bradyrhizobium genomosp. III
CGATCGGCTGGCTCTCGATCGCCTTGGCGAACTCCGCGGCGGCGATTTCGGGGCGTTTCGGCACGCCGACCTGGTTCAGGCAGTAGAGCGGTGGCCGGTCGTTGGGGCGCGCGGCCTTCAACAGATCGAACAGGTTCTTGGTATTGCGCAAATTGGCGAGGTCGGGCGCGGCCACGATCAGGATGTCGTCCGCTCCGATCAGGGCGCGCTTGGTCCAGCCCGACCATTGATGCGGTATGTCGAGCACGATGCAGGGCATGGTGGAGCGCAGGGTGTCGAACACGGCGTCGAAGGCGTCGGTGCCGAAATCATAGACCCGGTCGAGCGTCGCCGGCGCCGCCAGCAGGCTGAGATGGTCGGTGCATTTCGACAGCAGGCGGTCGATGAAGGCGGTGTCGACGCGATCGGGCGAGAACACGGCGTCGGCAATGCCCTGCGGCGGGTCCTGGTTGTAGTCGAGCCCGGCGGTGCCGAAGGCGAGGTCGAGATCGGCGACGACGGCGTCCATGGCGAGGTCGCGCGCGATCGCCCAGGCGACATTATGGGAGATGGTGGAAGCCCCGACGCCGCCCTTGGCGCCGACCACGGCGATGATGCGGCCGACCGCCTTGGCTTCTGGTGCGGAAAACAGGTTGCAGATCGAGCGCACGACATCGATCGCGCCGACCGGCGCGAGCACGTAGTCGCTGACACCGCGTCGCACCAGCTCACGGTAGAGTGTGACGTCGTTGATGCGGCCGATCACGACCACGCGGGTGCCGGCGTCGCAGACGGTGGCGAGCTGGTCGAGCCCGCCCAGCAGGTCGTTGCGTCCGTCGCTTTCGAGCACGATGACGTTCGGCGTCGGGGCCGAACGGTAGGCCTCGGTTGCAGCGGCCATGCCCCCCATCTGGATCTTCAGATGGGCCTTGCCGAGACGGCGGTCTTCGCCGGCCGACTGGACCGCAGCAGCAGTCTCCACGGTCTCGCAGAAGGCCTGGACCGAGACGCGCGGCGCGGGCGCAATATGCTCCTCGACTGGCGGAGGAGCTGCGTCCGGCTGCTCTTCGTGTATCTGGCGAGCGTAGCTGATCATTTGCCGGTGTCGCTGAGTTTGGCCTTGTCGGCCTCGGGATAGGTGGTCGTCGTCGTGACACCCTTGCGATACTTCTCGAGAGCGGTGATGCGCCGCGGCGTGTAGGACGGAGTTTCAGGCCGCGGCTGCTCGAGGTCCGACGGATTGTCGACCATCGCCGCGAGGTTGCGCTGATAGGCGCAGCCGTAATTGTAGTAGTCCTTGTTCTCGAACCACCTCTTGTTCTTCATCGAAGGGCCGACGTCTTCCGGCCACAGGCCGCAGGGACCCGCGACCGCGGCGATCTTGGAATAAGTGAGCCGGATCGGCGGCAGGAAGCGCTTGTCTTCCGGCTGGTAGGGCCGAACGTTGACGCCGCGCGGCGGAACGCCTGCGCCCGCCAGCATCGCCTGGATTTCACGCATCGTGTCCGCGACCGGACGCGCATTGGGCGTGCCGGACGGCACGTCGATACGGATGGCGCCCGTGCCTTCGTGCAACCATGCCGATGCGACACCCATCACGTCCGCGCGCTGGGCGGCGGTCAATCCGCCGCGGGCATGGCCGACGAAGACGACGATCGAACGATTTTGCTCCTCGATCGCGATCGGATGGCGCTGCTTGTAGTCGTCGGGAATGGAGGCCGTGACGGCTTCGTCATGCTGGCACCCGCCGAGCGCGAGCGCCATGCCGATGAGCGCGCCACCGAGACGGATGGCGCGTTTGCGAAGCTGGGGTGGTCTTGTGATCATCGTGAAGTCCCCGTTCCGCCTCAGTCGGTGATGAAGCCGTAGGTGCCGCGGTAGTTCTTGGCCGGCTCGGTCCGGCCGGGCACGCCGTAGATGCGGTTGATATTGCCGAGCAGCTGGGCCTGTGGATCCGCAGGCGGGGCGAAGCCGTCATCCGGCCGCGACAGGTCCTTTGGCGCCACCGCGCGAACGACGTAGGGCGTCACGATCACGACCAGCTCGGTCGCGTTGTTGACGAAGTCGCGGCTGCGGAACAGCGTGCCGAGGACCGGGAGCTGCATCAGTCCCGGCAATCCGCTGACTGCCTGCTTGGTCTGCTGCTGGATCAGGCCGGCCATCGCCATCGCGCCGCCGGAGGGAATTTCCAGCGAGGTCTCGGCACGGCGGGTCCTGATCGAGGGCACCGTCACCGAGTTCACCGACGTCGAGGTCACGGCCTGCGACAGCGTGATCGCATTCTCGTTCGACAGCTCCGAGACCTCGGTCATCACCCGCAGGCTGATCTTGCCTTCGCTCAGCACCACGGGGGTGAAGTTGAGCGAGATGCCGAACTTCTTGAAGCTGATCTGGGTGGTACAGACATGCGTGGTGGGATCGCACGCATAGCCCGCCGGCACCGGGAATTCGCCGCCGGCGATGAACGTTGCCGATTCACCGGAGATCGCGGTCAGGTTCGGCTCGGCCAGCGTGCGGATCACGCCAGCGGTTTCCATCGCGCGCAGGGTGGCCTGCACCGACGGCGCCGCGCCGAACTTCGTGGTCAGATTGTTGCCGTCCACGAGGTTGTGGCCGAGAGCGGTGAACGGATTCGAGTTGGAGAAGCTCACCACCGACGTGCCGTAGTTGAGGTTCGCGGTCAGGTCGATGCCGAGCTGCTTGACGATGTTGCGCTGGACTTCGGCCACCGTCACCTTGAGCATGACCTGGTCGCGGCCGCGGACCACGATCGAGTTCACCACCTTGTCGGCGCCGCCGGCCAGGCGCGCGGCGAGGTCGTTGGCCTGCTGCGCTTCCATCGGGTTCGCCGCCGTGCCGGTCAGGACGATGCCGTCGCCGAGTCCGTCGATCTGGATGTCTGAATGCGGCAGGACCTGCTTCAGCGCCGCCCGCACACCGTTGAGGTCGCGCTTGACCGCGATGTCATAGGCCGCGATCTGCTGGCCTGCAGAATCGAAGAACACGATGTTGGTCTGGCCGAGCGCGGCGCCGATGATGTAGGCGCGCTGCGCCGAGCGGACCACCGCATTGGCGATCTTGGGGTCAGCGACCAGCACGTCCTTGATGTCGCGCGGAAGGTCGATCACCACGGACTTGCCGATGCCGAGCGAGAGGAAGCGGGCGTTCATCTGACCGTCGGCAGCGACCGGCGCGCCGGGGCGATAGTCGGCGGCGACCACGGGGCTCAGCACCGGGTTGAATGCCAGCGCGAAGGCGGCCGAAAACGACAGGGCGCGGACCATGGAGGTTCGCATCGTCGCTATATCTGCCCTGCATTTCATGTCGCCTGTCCTCATCGTGCTTTCGCCGTCGAGCTCGGAATGCCGTAGCGAATGATCGAGACGCCGTCGCGCTTCTGGGCGGATTCGTCGAGCGTGATCTCGCTCATCTTGACGTCGGCAATGCTGCGCAGCGCCAGCGAGAGCGTTCCGGCCTGACGGGCCGAAGAAAGCGCCTGGGTCTGTGCGGAAGTGAGTTCCAGGGTCACGGTCTTGCCGACCACGGCGTTCTGGCCGTCCTTCTCCTTCGGGGCCTGGTCGATGGCGAGGACGCGCACATTGACCAGGATGATCTCGGACGTGACGACGTCCTGGCCCCCGGCGGCCTGGTCCGGGTTCTTGAGGCGACGCGTGAGCAGGACGTCGACGCGGTCATTGGGCAGGATGAAGCCGCCTGCGCCGGTCTCGGGCGAGATTTCGGTCGAGATGGCCCGCATGCCGCTGGGCAGGATGGCCGCCATGAATCCGGAGCCCTCGGCCTTGACCAGCTTCTGGTCGCGGATCGGCTCACCCTGAATGAAGGGGGCGCGCGCGATCGAACCGGTCACCTGGGTCACGCCCTCGGGACGCTCGTTGCGGCGGATGAAGGTGGCGCTGGCGGTCGCGGCCGGCCAGGTCTGCCATTGCAGATCTTCCGGCTTCACGGTCTGGCCGAGACCGATGTCGTTCTTGGCCACGAGGACGTCGACGGTCGGAAGCTGCGCGACCGGCGCCGGAGGCGGCGCAGAATTGTCCGAGCCGCTCGCCAGGTACGCGGCGACACCGCCGGCGCAGATGGCGACCGCCAGGACGACAATGCGTGCCCTATTCATACGCTTCACTTTCCAACAAAACGCCGCGACGCTGACGCCGCCGTAATCGGCAGTTGACCAGCTATTCGTCAAAGCATGGTTAATGAGGCGTATCTAAATCGCCTTAACGCCGGGTTTACCCGGTGCGTTCAGCGCAGCGCGAGGTGAGCGAGATCAATCGCCTTCACCCATTCGGTCTCCGGGTAGACCATCAGCGCACTCAGTGCGAGCGCGATGCCGTAGGGGATGCCGCTCTCCTTGGCATGCAGCCGGGCGAGCCAGGCCTGGCCCGCCAGCCCGTAGGGCAGCGGCCATTGCCGGAACTGGAGCAGGAGCAGCGTCAGCGCCCCGCCGAACAGCGAGGCGTAGAGCAGGAAGTTCATCAGTTGTGCGAAGCCGAACCAGAGTGCGACGGAGGCCGCGACCTTGGCGTCGCCGCCGCCGACCCAGCCCATCGCAAAACAGGTGAAGGCGATGACCAAAAGAAGCGCGCCGGCGCCGACATGACTGAGCATCTCGTAAGGTGCCATGCCACCGGCGACGGCAAGTGCGAAGAAGCCGGCGACCAGCGCCAGCGACACGCGGTTCGAGATCGTCATCGTGAAGAGATCGCTCGCGGCAGCAAACGCCATCAGGGCCGGGAAGAGCAGAAGGCGCGCAAGGTCGAGGATCATGGCTGCGTCTTGAGGCCTGGGGTTTGCCGCGGGAACTGGGCGTCGGGCGATGCTAGCCGGCAGTGCTAAACAAACCGACAACGGCAGCAAGCGACCCACGCGGCTGAAACCGCGGAACGCGTCGTTACCAGAGGCTGGCAATGCGCACGGCGAGCGCGGCCGTCGCAAGCAGCAGCGCAAGGCAGACCCAATAGACCGGCGAGCCGGCCTGAGCCGCCGCCGTCTCGTTTGCCGCGATCGCGGCATCGGTTCTGTACTTACGCAACGCCACTGGAACTCGCCGTCTTCGGAAAAACAAAGGCCCCGGAGATCCGGGGCTTTTGCCGTCGTTCGTCGGTCGCTTACTTCAGCGAGCTGCTGATCGAGGTGAACTTGGCGTTCAGCGTGGTGCCGAGGTTGTTGACGACGGTGATGATGGCCAGCGCGATGCCGGCGGCGATCAGACCGTATTCGATGGCGGTGGCGCCGGATTCATCCTTCGCGAAACGTGCAATCAAGTTCTTCATGAACATAACTCCATCTGGGGTGGGGATCGCCTCGTTCGGCGCCGTCTTTGACCCGATGACCATGAGAGCCGAGCTCTTTCGGTAGAGTTAATTCGATCGGGCAAACCCGCTTGCGGCGCGATGCTTTGGCCCAGAGTGAATTTCGTCTTAAGGCGGCGCCTGTAATTCGTTCCGGTTCCAGATGTACCGTCGGCGCAGCACCGGCTTCACGCTCCCTTAAATTTAGCGGCGTAGGCGTAACTGAGCTGGAATTCGCAAGAGAGGCGACGATGTCGAGCCTGCCCATGCAAGTCGCCCTGATGCTCGGCGAGACCATCGTCAAGGTGATCCCCGTCACCTTCGCACTCGCGGCGGTCTTCACCGTGCTCGAGCATTTCTGGGCCTGCAATGCCGGCGCGCCGTGGTGGCGCAAGCGCGAGATCGTCACCGACATCTGCTACTGGTTCTTCGTTCCGGTGTTCGCCCGCACGATGCGGATCGGACTTCTGATCGTCGGCGCGAGCCTCGTCTTCAACATCCACGACGCCGACGAACTCATCGCCTTCTACGACAATGGCCACGGCCCGCTGTCGTTGATGCCGCTCTGGGTCCAGGCCGTATTGTTCCTGGTCCTGTCCGACTTCATGCTGTACTGGCTGCACCGGCTGTTCCACGGCGGCGGGTTCTGGAAGTACCACGCGATCCATCACTCCTCGGAGGAGATAAGCTGGATTTCGGCGGCCCGCTTCCATCCCGTCAATCTCGTGCTCGGCACCATCGGCGTCGACGTCGTGCTGCTGATGGCCGGCATTTCCCCGAACGCGATGGTCTGGCTCGCCCCGTTCACGACCTTCCATTCGGCCTTCGTGCACGCCAACCTGAACTGGAGCTTCGGGCCGTTCAGATATTTGTTGGCGACGCCGGTGTTCCACCGCTGGCACCACACCTCGCTCGAGGAGGGCGGCGACACCAATTTTGCCGGCACGTTCCCGATCTGGGACGTTCTGTTCGGCACCTTCCGTATGCCCGAGGGTAAACTGCCGCAGGATTACGGCAAGGACGAAGCGACCATGCCGAAGGAGATCGCGGGCCAGTTCGCCTATCCATTCCGCCGCTAGCCTCGAAGGCGGTAAAACGCCAGTCTGTTCAAACAATAGTCGGCGAGTTTGCGGAACGTTCACGAATTAAGGGCAGGTTAGCCGGGTCGGGCACTGGCTCTGTTGTATCGAGTCGCTTCTGCCGGTTTGTGACGTCCCGGGGGTAAGAGTATGCGTAAAGAATTGCTGCGCCGTCGGGCGCGCGTTTGTCTTCTGGTTGCGGCCGCGGTGCTGGCATCGCCGGCTGCCGGCCTTGCCGACCCCACCGCCGACACCATCGCTGTCAATGTCGACCAGGCCAAGCTGGTGCGGCTGCCCGGCAAGGTGGCGACCATCGTGGTCGGCAATCCCCTGATCGCCGACGTCACGCTCCAGCCCGGCGGCATGATCGTCGTGACCGGCAAGGGCTATGGTGCCACCAATTTCATCGCGCTCGACCGGGCCGGCGAGATTCTGGTCGATCGCCAGATCCAGGTCGAAGGTCCGAGCGACCGGCTCGTCACCGTCTATCGCGGGATCGAGCGCGAGTCCTACAGCTGCGTGCCGCTTTGCCAGCGTCGCGTGACGCTCGGCGACAGCGACACCTACTTCAACAACACGATGAGCCAGGCCGGCTCGCTGAGCGCCAGCGCCAGCGGTGGTGGTGGCGGTCCGCCCAAGTCCAACTAGCGGCACCGATCGGCGGGTTTGCCCGGACAGTATCCTGGCAGACCGCTTTGCAGATGCGAGCCAGAGGGCTCTGCGCGCCCGCCGCGCTTTCCGTGGGCTCGGGGCGCTGCTGGTTAACGCATTCTTAACGGCGCGGTCCGCCGGCTGCGGATCGCCTGAAACACTTAAACAATCAGTTTCCGCTATTGAACGGGACAGTTGATCGCCCGTTGCTGGGGAATTTGACGCGATGCCATCGCCTGCACCTACGAGGTTCACACTCCGGAAAGCGCTGGGCCGGTTTTGCGGCAACCGCCGCGGTTCCGCGGCCGTCGAGTTCGCCCTGGTCGCGCCGATGTTCTTCGGGCTGCTGTTCGCCATCATCGAAACGGCGCTCATGTTCTTCGCGAGCCAGGTGCTCGAGACCATCTCGCAAAATTCCGCGCGCGCGATTCTGACCGGCCAGGCGCAAGCGCAGGGCGGTTCGGTGGCGGCCTGTCAGACCACGCCCAACGTGGTCATGGCGTGCGACCAGACGACGTTCAAGGCCTATGTGTGCACGCAGATCCCGGCACTGTTTGATTGCAGCAAACTCTACGTCGACGTCGTGAGCACCAGCTCTTTCGGGGCGCTAAGCCTGACGAACTACGGCGATTCCTGCAATTTCAACCCGACCGGCATGCAGTACAGTGCCGGGACCTCCGGCCAGGTGGTCGTGGTGCGGCTGTTCTATCAGTGGCCGCTCATCGTCACCGGCCTCGGTTACAATATCGGGTGCAGCAACAAACGGCTGATGGTGGCGACCACGGCCTTCAAGAACGAACCCTTCTGAGACAGATGGATCCGAGCAGACCGATGCAGGCGATTGCGAATATCTGGCGGAATGGATGTTGTTCCGTGCGCGACTTCGTCGCCGACAAGCGCGCGCTCGCGGCGACCGAATTTGCGGTCATCGTTCCGCTGATGCTGGTGATGTTCTTCGGCACCGTCGAATTTTCGTCGGCCGTGGCGATAGATCGCAAGGTCACGTTGATAGCGCGGGCTCTGTCCGATTTGGCATCGCAGTCGGTCAAGCTCACCGATGCCGACATGAAGGATACGTTCACGGCGAGCATCTCGGTCATCATGCCCTACGACGCTACCCTGGTGAAGGGCACGGTCTCCCAGATCCAGATCGATGCCAACAGCATCGCCACGATCCAGTGGAGCAGGGCCGGCACCATTGCGAGCGGTGCGACGCAAGCGACGCTGGCGACCTCGGCCCGCAAGCCCGGCGACAAGGTCACCAGCATGATTCCTGCGTCGCTGTTGATTCCGTCGACCTACCTCATACTCAGCGAGGCAAGCTACACTTACACGCCTTCCGTAGGCTATGTGTTGAAGTCGAGCTTACCCTTGAGCGATGTGTCCTACACCCGGCCGCGTCAGGTCGCCTGCGTTCCCTATCCCTACCCAGATAACAACAACCAAACGACGTGCTGACATCGGCGAGCAGGCGCTAAAATGAAAAAGGCCGTGCGTTGCGCACGGCCTTCTTGCTTTCTTTGGCTTGCGCCAGCCGATCGGGCCAAGCGCCCGGCGGGCTCAGCCTTCGGAGCGGAGGTTGTCCGCTGCCGACTTGCCGGAACGGCGGTCGGCCACGATCTCGTAGGAAAGCTTCTGGCCTTCACGCAGCGTGCCGAGGCCCGCACGCTCCACAGCGCTGATGTGGACGAACACGTCCTGGCCGCCGTCGTCGGGCTGAATGAAGCCGAAGCCCTTGGTCGCGTTAAACCACTTCACGGTTCCCATGCTCACGGGGATAGTCCCTTCTCAGATAACACAATGTTAGAGCCTGCTTGCGCAGGCCGGTTAGATCGAATTTTGGAAGGGTCGTCAGCGTGTCTGAACCGGCTGTACCGGTGGATGCTAATGTCGTCCGGCCGAAAATCGATAAATTCATTTTATCGGAATTGAGGCCTCAAAACAATCCGGACATGCACGATTTTTTGATCCGCCGCGATGTCCGCGGCGGATCCACATAAAGGTCGGAATCTTACTTCCGCGCTCAAGCGCCTAGCGACGGCGGAACTGGCCGCCGCGCTGGCCCGGGCGAGGCGGTCCACCCACCCCGCTGGGACGCTCGTCCTTGTGGCGGAAAATCAGCCGGCCCTTCTCGAGGTCATAGGGCGACATCTCCACCGTCACGCGGTCGCCGGCCAGCGTCTTGATGCGGTTCTTCTTCATCTTGCCGGCGGTATAGGCGACGATCTCGTGTCCGGCGTCGAGCTGCACGCGGTAGCGTGCGTCGGGGAGGATTTCGGTGACCAGTCCTTCGAACTGGATCAGCTCTTCCTTAGCCATGAATTTCTCCAGGTCGTGGACGGCTAGTGCGAATAGGGTTTGCGGTTCGGTTGGCCGTTCGGCCGACTCTCACGGCGCAAAAAGGCAACGCCTTGTATCCCATCAGCTGCCCCGGCGCTATGCGCGGAACGCTGTTCTGGACGACTGCCTGCAGAAGAATGCGTCTTCCCGCCAGAGCGTGGACGGCGAGACCCCTTTGAGCCCTTCGGGCCATTGCCGGGCCGCCCGTCAGCATGTCGCGCTTCGCCGCCATGTCGGCCTTCACCGGGGCGTCCATCGCCGTGCTTGCCGGCGCTATGGTGGCGTCCGTCGGAATGTCGTTCGTCGCTACGGCGCCCGTCACCGTGGCGTCCCTCGCCGTGCCTTGCGCCTTGCGGACGTTGGCCCGGGCGGCCTCCGCGGCCCTGTCGTTGCTGCGGCGCGGGAGGACCCGCATCGCGGCGGCCGGCGTCGGTGCGGAGATCTTCGCGCGGCAATGCCACCTTGATCAGCCGTTCGATGTCACGGAGATAGCTGAGTTCCTCGCCGCCCGCGACCAGCGAGATCGCGGTGCCGTCGGCGCCGGCGCGCGCGGTGCGGCCGATGCGGTGGACGTAGGTTTCCGGCACGTTGGGCAGGTCGAAATTGATGACGTGGCTGATGCCGTCGACGTCGATGCCGCGGGCGGCGATGTCGGTGGCGACCAGGGTGCGGATCTCGCCCGAGCGGAACTGGGCCAGCGTCCGTTCGCGATGGTTCTGCGACTTGTTACCGTGGATGGCGCTGGCGGGGATGCCGGCCTTCTCGAGTGACTTCACCACCTTGTCCGCGCCGTGCTTGGTGCGGGTGAAGACCAGGGCGCGGTTGACCGGCTCGTCCTTCAGAAGCTTGGTCAGGAAGGCGGGCTTGGCGGAGAAATCGACCTGGACGATGCGTTGATTGATGCGCTCGGCGGTCGAGGAGACCGGGGTCACCGCGACGCGGGCGGGGTCCCGCAGCATCGCGTTCGCCAGCTCGGCGATGTCCTTCGGCATGGTGGCCGAGAAGAACAGCGTCTGCCGCTTGATCGGCAGCTTGGAGACGATTTTGCGGATGTCGTTAATGAAGCCCATGTCGAGCATGCGGTCGGCCTCGTCGAGCACGAGGAACTCGACGCTCGACAGTTTCAGCCCGTTGCTCTGCACGAGGTCGAGCAGGCGGCCGGGGGTGGCGACCAGCACTTCGACGCCCTGCATTAGCGAGCGGACCTGACGGCCCATCGGAACGCCGCCGATGGCGAGCGTCGAGGACAGGCGGATGTGACGGCCATAGGCGTTGAAGCTGTCGAGGATCTGGCCGGACAGCTCGCGGGTCGGCGACAACACCAGGACGCGGGTCGTCTTGGGCTGCGGCTTGATACGGTGCTCGAGCAGGCGGTGCAGGATCGGCAGTGCGAAGGACGCGGTCTTGCCGGTACCGGTCTGGGCGATACCGACGACGTCGCGGCCGGTCAGCGCCGTGGGAATGGTCTGGGCCTGGATGGGGGTGGGGGTGACGTAATTCTCTTCTTGAAGAGCGCGCGCGATGGGTTCGGCGAGGCCGAAGTCCTGAAACGAAGTCAAAAGAGGGGTTCTTTCCATGTCAAAAGCGGGCGCCCGGCGCATTCAGCGCGGCGCACGCAAAAGGGTGTCGAGAAGACACCTGCGTGTTTGGGGTGTCGGATGGCTTGGGAGATATGGGGCAAGCCAGAGGCCCGTAAGGGCTTAAGAACACGCGGCTCGCAACGACCCCTTGATTCGCAAGAGGTCTCGGCCGCTTATATGGAACATCGAGGGGGCGCTTTCAAGGCAAGCTCGTTCAAAATGGCGATGCGGTGCAGAAATAGTTATGCCGGAAATTTAGCCAGAACGGGCATTTTGCTCAGAAAATGAACAGCCTGCCGCTTTGGCATACATTTGGATGGCTCAATTTTTAGGCTGTCTCGAGGTCGGGATACTTTGATTTCGGCCAGTTTTGTTAGCAAAACCAATTGGTTGGAAGGTGCCCAGGCCATGGCATGGTTCTTGCGAATCCGTTAATCGCAGGCGGCCGTGGGGCCGTTTCGCAGCGTTTTTCACGTCTGCGTCAGGGAGATGAGACACTCATGTTTAGCAAATCCACTCACGATATAGCGGCGTCATTTAGCCGCCGCGGCGTGCTCGCCGCGACCGCCGGACTGGTGCTGGGTCTGGCTTCATTGACTGGCGCGAAGGCCGCGGATGACACCATCAAGGTCGGCGTGCTGCACTCCCTTTCCGGCACCATGGCCATCAGCGAAACTACGCTGAAGGACACCATCCTTTTCCTGATCGACGAGCAGAACAAGAAGGGCGGCGTTCTCGGCAAGAAGCTCGAGGCCGTCGTCGTCGACCCCGCGTCGAACTGGCCGCTGTTCGCCGAAAAGGCGCGCGAGCTGATCACCAAGGACAAGGTCTCGGTCGTGTTCGGCTGCTGGACCTCGGTGTCGCGCAAGTCGGTGCTGCCCGTCTTCAAGGAGCTGAACAACATCCTGTTCTACCCCGTGCAGTACGAGGGTGAGGAGAGCGAGCGCAACGTGTTCTACACGGGTGCGGCGCCGAACCAGCAGGCGATCCCCGCCGTCGATTACCTGATGAAGGACGAGAAGGTGAAGCGCTGGGTGCTCGCGGGCACCGACTACGTCTATCCGCGCACCACCAACAAGATCCTGGAAGCCTATCTGAAGTCGAAGGGTGTCGCCCAGGAAGACATCATGATCAACTACACGCCGTTCGGTCACTCCGACTGGCAGACGATCGTGGCCGACATCAAAAAGTTCGGCTCGGCCGGCAAGAAGACCGCGGTGGTCTCGACCATCAACGGCGACGCCAACGTTCCCTTCTACAAGGAGCTCGGCAACCAGGGCATCAAGGCGAAGGACATCCCGGTCGTCGCGTTCTCGGTGGGTGAAGAAGAGCTCGCCGGCATCGACACCAAGCCGCTGGTCGGCCATCTTGCCGCCTGGAACTACTTCCAGTCGATCAAGTCGCCGGAGAACGAGAAGTTCATCAAGGCATGGCAGGCCTACACCAAGAACCCGAAGCGCGTGACCAACGATCCGATGGAAGCGCACGTGATCGGCTTCGACATGTGGGTCAAGGCGGTCGAGAAGGTGAAGTCGACTGATCCGGACAAGGTGATCGACGCTCTCCCGGGCATCGAAGCCAAGAACCTGACCGGCGGCGTGTCGAAGATGCTGCCGAACCACCACATCACCAAGCCGGTGTTCATCGGCGAGATCAAGGGCAACGGCCAGTTCGACGTGGTCTGGAAGACCCCGGGTCTCGTCGCGGGCGATGCCTGGTCGAAGGAGCTCGACGGCTCCAAGGACCTGGTCGGCGACTGGGTCGGCAAGAAGTGCGGCAACTTCAACACCAAGACCAACAAGTGCCTCGGTTCGGGCTCCTGATCCGGATCTGACACGCCATAGCACGCCCGGAGAAGGCGGCGATCCCGCCGCCTTCTCCACTCATTTCTGCCGGGGTCATTCACAGTGCCAGCCCATTTGTCCGCGCGCCTCTGCTCGCTTGCGCTCTCGTTGTTCCTGATCGCGTTCGCGCTGCCGGCCCTCGCCGGTCCGTTCGAGGATGCGGTCGCCAAATTCGCCAACGATGATTATTCCGATACGGACGAGGCGATCGGCGTGGTCGCAAGCAGCGGCAATCCGCTGGCTTTCCCGATCATCAGTGCGCTTCAGGACGGCCGCCTGATGGCCGACCTCGACAGCAAGAAGGTTTACGTCACCGGCGCCGACGGCAAGTCGATCGACGCCGCGACCGGCCAGGCGGTGGCCAGCGTTCCCGACAGTGCGAGCGCGGTCCGCCTCAACAACCGCCTGCGCCGCAGCGTCGACGCCGCGCTGGGCAGCTTGACGCTCCAGTCGCCGGACGTCGGGACGCGGCTCCAGGCGGCGCAATCCGTCTTCAAGTCGCATGAGGAGACCGCGCTCGAGGCGGTCGACGGCGCGCTCGCCAAGGAAACCAACAGATCCGTCAAGGCTGCGCTCGGCGACGCCCGCGCGGCCATCCTGCTATTCAAGCCTGATGCCACCGAGGTCGAGAAGCTGGAGGCGGTGGCCACCCTCAAGGGGCGCGGCGACCAGGAGGCACTGGCCCTGCTCACAGGCATGGGCGACCAGCCGGCGTCGGTGACCAAGGCTGCCGCGAGCGCGATCGGCTCGATCCAGAACTCGCTCGCGGTCTGGTCCATGGTGCAGAACGCCTGGTACGGCCTCTCGCTCGGCTCGGTGCTGCTGCTCGCCGCGATCGGGCTCGCCATCACCTTCGGTGTGATGGGCGTGATCAACATGGCGCATGGCGAGATGGTGATGATCGGGGCCTACGCCACCTTCGCGGTGCAGGAGGTGATCCGCACCCGCTATCCCGGCCTGTTCGACTATTCGCTGCTGATCGCGGTGCCGCTGGCCTTTGTCGTCGCCGGCGCGATCGGCGTGCTGATCGAGCGCAGCATCATCCGTTTCCTCTACGGTCGTCCGCTGGAGACGCTGCTCGCGACCTGGGGCCTGTCGCTGGTGCTGCAGCAGGCCGTGCGCACCATGTTCGGCCCGACCAACCGCGAGGTCGGCAATCCCTCCTGGATGAGCGGCGCCTTCGAGCTCGGCCAGATCACCATCACCTATAACCGGCTCTGGATCCTCGTGTTCACGCTCGCCGTGTTCGCGATCCTGCTCGCGATGCTGCGCTACACGGCGCTCGGCCTCGAGATGCGCGCGGTGACGCAGAACCGCCGCATGGCGGCCTCGATGGGCATCGCCACCTCGCGCGTCGACGCGCTGACCTTCGGGCTCGGCTCCGGCATTGCCGGCATCGCCGGCGTGGCGCTGTCGCAGATCGACAATGTCAGCCCCAATCTCGGCCAGAGCTACATCATCGACAGCTTCATGGTCGTGGTGTTCGGCGGCGTCGGCAATCTCTGGGGCACGCTGGTCGGCGCCTTCACGCTCGGCATCGCCAACAAGTTCCTGGAGCCGGTCGCCGGCGCCGTGCTCGGCAAGATCGCCATCCTGGTTCTCATCATCCTGTTCATTCAAAAGCGCCCGCGCGGCCTGTTCGCGCTCAAGGGCCGTGCGGTGGAAGCATGACCCCTCACATGCTGACGCGATCGCTGGACCGCAGCGCGACGATCTTCCTTGCCGTCGTCGCGGCCTGCGGCATCCTCATCCCGCTCTCCAATTTGCTGCTGCCCGCGGGCTCGTTCCTGCAGGTGCCGACCTATCTGGTCGCGCTCTGGGGCAAATATGTCTGCTACGCGATCCTCGCGCTTTCGATCGATTTGATCTGGGGCTATTGCGGCATTCTCTCGCTCGGCCACGGCGCCTTCTTCGCGCTCGGCGGCTACGCCATGGGGATGTATCTGATGCGGCAGATCGGCACCCGCGGCGTCTACGGCAATCCGATCCTGCCCGACTTCATGGTGTTCCTGAACTATTCGAAGCTGCCCTGGACCTGGTACGGCTTCGACATGTTCTGGTTCGCGGCGCTGATGGTGCTGCTCGTGCCCGGCCTGCTCGCCTTCTGCTTCGGGTGGCTCGCGTTCCGCTCCCGCGTCACCGGCGTGTATCTGTCGATCATCACCCAGGCGATGACCTATGCGCTGCTGCTTGCCTTCTTCCGCAACGACTTCGGCTTCGGGGGCAACAACGGCCTGACCGACTTCAAGGACATCCTGGGCTTCAACGTGCAGGCGGAGGGCACCCGCGCCGCGCTGTTTGCGCTGAGCTGTCTGGCACTGATCGCAGGCTTCCTGATCTGCCGCGCGATCGTCTCCTCCAAGCTCGGCAAGGTGCTGATCGCGGTGCGTGACGCGGAGTCGCGCACGCGCTTCCTCGGCTACCGCGTCGAATCCTACAAGCTGTTCGTGTTCACGGTGTCGGCCTGCATGGCCGGCGTCGCCGGCGCGCTCTACGTGCCGCAGGTCGGCATCATCAATCCTAGCGAATTCGCGCCCGGCAATTCGATCGAGGCGGTGATCTGGGTCGCGGTCGGCGGCCGCGGCACGCTGGTCGGCGCCGCGCTCGGGGCCGTCGTCGTCAACTACGCCAAGACGTTTTTCACCTCGGGCGTGCTCGCGCCGTACTGGCTGTTCATGCTGGGCGCATTGTTCATCCTGGTGACGCTGCTGCTGCCGAAGGGCATTGTCGGCACCTTCAACGCCTGGTGGGACCAGTCGAAAGAAAAACGCAACGCCGCGACCACCGTGAGCGCTGCGGCCGAGGACGGCGTCACCGAACCCAAGATGGCGGAGTAGGCGCAAATGAACGTCATGGACAACCGCGCAACCTCCGCGATGCTCTATCTCGACGGCGTGCACGTCTCCTTCGACGGTTTCCACGCCATCAACAATCTGTCGCTGACGCTCGAGCCCGGCGAGATGCGCGCCATCATCGGCCCGAACGGCGCCGGCAAGACCACGATGATGGACATCATCACCGGCAAGACCAAGCCCGACGAGGGTACGGTGCTGTTCGACGGCGTCACCGATCTGACGCGGCTGGACGAGACCCGCATCGCCGAGCTCGGCATCGGCCGCAAGTTCCAGAAACCGACCGTGTTCGAGAGCCAAACCGTGCAGGACAACCTCCTGCTCGCGCTCAATGTCGACCACAGCGTCAAGGGCACGCTGTTCTGGCGCGGCAGCAAGGCCGAGTCCGAGCGCATCGACAAGGTGCTGGAGACGATCCGTCTCACCGAGGCCCGCAACCGCTTCGCCGGCAGCCTCAGCCACGGCCAGAAGCAGTGGCTCGAGATCGGCATGCTGCTGGCGCAGGACCCAAAACTGCTCCTCGTCGACGAGCCCGTCGCGGGGATGACCGACGTCGAGACGCATCTGACTGCCGAGCTGCTGAAAGAGATCAACAAGACCCACACCGTGATGGTGGTCGAGCACGACATGACCTTCGTGCGCGAGCTCGGCGTCAAGGTCACCTGTCTGCACGAAGGCACCGTGCTGGCCGAAGGAACCATCGACCAGGTCTCGTCCAACGAGCGGGTCATCGAAGTCTATCTGGGACGCTGAGCGATGCTTGAGGTCAAGGATATCAATCTGTTCTACGGCGCGGCGCAGGCGCTGCGCGGCGTCTCGATCTCGGCCGAGCCGGGCAAGGTGACCTGCGTGCTCGGGCGCAACGGCGTCGGCAAGACCTCGCTCTTGCGCGCCATGGTCGGGCAATATCCGATTTCGTCGGGCGCGATCGTGCTCGACGGCAGCGACATCACCGGCCTGAAGCCCTATGAGCGGGCGCGCAAGGGCATCGGCTTCGTGCCGCAGGGCCGCGAGATCTTCCCGCTGCTGACGGTCGAGGAGAACCTCAAGACCGGCTTCGGCCCGCTCAAGCGCGAGGACAAGCATATTCCGGACGACGTGTTCTCGCTGTTTCCGGTGCTGCAATCCATGCTCGGCCGGCGCGGTGGCGATCTCTCCGGCGGCCAGCAGCAGCAGCTCGCGATCGGTCGCGCGCTGGTGATGCGGCCGAAATTGCTGCTCCTCGACGAGCCGACCGAGGGCATCCAGCCTTCGATCATCAAGGACATCGGCCGCGCCATCTCCTATTTGCGCAACCTCGGCAACATCGCCATCGTGCTGGTCGAACAATATCTCGACTTTGCCTGCGAACTCGGCGACAGTTTTGCCGTGATGGATCGCGGCGCGGTGAAATTCACCTGCGATCGCGCCAATTTGGACGCGAGCGAGATCAGCCGCCAGATGGCGCTGTAAGAAGTTCTGTCGCGATCGGCTGGGGGAGGCGGATGCGCAGCGACGTTTCGGTCACGTCAGGGGTTTTCGAGGCAAACCGTGCCCGCGGCGCGGTGCGTTTCGACGTCCATGCGCGTGACGGCGTGACGCGGCGCGGCGTCTTGCATGAATCCGGCTCGCTGCGCGTGCGCTTTCCCTCGCCGGAAGGCGAGGGGCTCTCCGGCGTGTTCGTCAACACGGCAGGCGGCGTTGCCGGTGGCGACAGTTTCGATATCAACATCACGGCGGGCCAAGGCTCGCGCCTGACGCTGACGACCGCCGCCGCTGAAAAGGTCTATCGGGCGCCCGGGGCCGCGGCGCAGCTCAGCATTGCCTTGAAGGTCGATGCAGGTGCGCATCTGTCCTGGTTGCCGCAAGAGACCATCCTGTTTGACCGCGCCCGGGTCCACCGCCGTTTCGATATCGAGCTTGATGATGCCGCCTCGCTCCTGCTCTGCGAGATCGTGGTGTTCGGCCGCACTGCCATGGGCGAGCGGATGGAGCAGGGTGAGTTTGTCGACCGCTGGCGGCTACGGCGTGGTGGCAGGCTGGTGTTCGCCGAGACCATCAGGCTCGACGGCAATATCGGCGCAAAACTTGGGCGATCCGCCGTCGCCAAAGGCGGTGCCGCGATCGGCACGGCGCTGATCGTGCCCGGCGACGAGGCCCTGGTCGAGCGCATCCGCGAGGCGTCGGACTCATTCTCCGGCGAGGTTGGAATCTCGGCGTGGAATGGCTTTGCAATGGCCCGGTTCTGTGCCCAAGATGCGGCGCGGTTGCGGGTCGACATGATGACGGTGCTGGCGCGCACTGGAACGGCCCTGCCGCGACTCTGGCTGAACTGATTGGCCGAATTGACGTGTTGAACGGAAGAGATTCTGCATGAACCTGTCTCCCCGCGAAAAGGACAAGCTTCTGATCTCGATGGCGGCCATCGTGGCCCGCCGAAGGCTGGATCGCGGCGTCAAGCTCAACCATCCCGAGGCGATCGCGATCATTTCCGATTTCATCCTCGAAGGCGCGCGCGACGGCCGCACGGTCGCCGAGCTGATGCAATCCGGCGCTGAGGTCCTCACCCGCGACCAGGTGATGCCGGGCATTCCCGAGATGATCCACGACATCCAGGTCGAGGCGACCTTTCCGGACGGGACCAAGCTTGTCACCGTCCACGAGCCGATCAGGTAATTCGAATTCGTCATTCCGGGGCGCCCGCAGGGCGAACCCGGAATCCAGATGTTTTGGTTTCGAGATTCCGGCCTTCTCGCTGCGCGAGCCCCGGAATGACGAGGAGGATAGAATGATCCCCGGCGAACTCTTCATCCAGGACGGCGAGATCGAACTCAATGCCGGCCGCAAGACCGTGACGCTGACGGTGTCCAATACCGGTGATCGGCCGATCCAGGTCGGCTCGCACTACCATTTCTTCGAGACCAACCCGGCGCTGAAATTCGACCGCAAGAAGTCCCGCGGCATGCGCCTCGACATCGCCGCCGGCACCGCCGTCCGCTTCGAGCCCGGCCAGACCCGCGACGTCCAGCTTGTGGCCATGGCGGGCAAGAAGACGATTTACGGTTTTCGTGGCGACGTGATGGGGAAGCTGTGAACCCCACAGGAACGAGCGCGGTGCGGAACGGTTGAGGCGGAAACGGAGGTCTTTGCCATGCTGTCGCCCGTCCGCCTCGTCTCAGAAGCCGCCGAACTCGCTGCGCACCGTCACAATGGCATGGCGCGCAAGGGGCGCGGCAACGAGCCCTACATCAATCATCTCGCCGAGGTCGCGAACCTGCTGGCGACCGCGACCGACGGCGCCGATGCCGAACTGGTCGCGGCCGGCTGGCTGCATGACACCATCGAGGACACCGCCACCACGCGCGAGGAGCTGGCGCAGAAATTCTCGGAGCGTGCTGCCTCCCTCGTCGTCGAATGCACCGACGACATGAGCCTTCCCAAGGCAGAGCGGCGGCGTCTGCAGATTGTCGATGCGCCGAAGAAATCTGCTGGCGCGAAGCTGATCAAGATCGCCGACAAGATCAGCAACATCGGCGCGCGCATTCAGACCGATCCGAGTGCAGAGGAGCGCGACGATCTTGCCGACTACGCCGGCTGGGCCACGAAGGTCGTTGCGGGCTGCCGCGGCGGCAATCCCTGGCTCGATGAGAAATTCGACGACGCCGTGAAAGCAGCGAGGGCCTTGCTGTGAGGCACCAAACATTCAAACGCAAACGGGGCTTGTGATGTCCGTCAAGATAAAACGTTCCGTCTATGCCGACATGTTCGGCCCGACCACCGGCGACAGGGTGCGGCTGGCCGACACCGACCTCATCATCGAGGTCGAGAAGGATCTCACCACCTACGGCGAGGAGGTGAAGTTCGGCGGCGGCAAGGTGATCCGCGACGGCATGGGGCAGTCGCAGGTGACGAACAAGCAGGGCGCGGCCGACACCGTCATCACCAATGCGCTGATCGTCGACCACTGGGGCATCGTCAAGGCCGACGTCGCGATCAAGGACGGCATGATCGCCGGCATCGGCAAGGCCGGCAATCCCGACATCCAGCCTGGCGTCACCATCATCGTCGGTCCCGGCACCGACGTGATCGCCGGCGAAGGAAAAATCCTCACTGCCGGCGGCTTCGACAGTCACATCCATTTCATCTGCCCGCAGCAGATCGAGCACGCGCTGATGTCTGGCGTCACCTCGATGCTGGGCGGCGGCACCGGCCCGTCGCATGGCACCTTCGCAACGACCTGCACGCCGGGTCCCTGGCATATGGGGCGGATGATTCAGTCGTTCGACGCCTTCCCGGTCAATCTCGGCATCTCCGGCAAGGGCAACGCATCGCGGCCCGCTGCCCTGGTCGAGATGATCAAGGCCGGCGCCTGCGCGCTGAAGCTGCACGAAGACTGGGGCACGACGCCGGCGGCGATCGACAATTGCCTGTCGGTCGCCGATGCTCACGACATCCAGGTGATGATCCATACCGATACGCTGAACGAATCCGGCTTCGTCGAAGACACGATCAAGGCGTTCAAGGGCCGCACCATCCATGCCTTCCACACCGAGGGCGCCGGCGGCGGTCACGCCCCGGATATCATCAAGGTCGCAGGGCTCAAGAACGTGCTGCCGTCCTCGACCAACCCGACGCGGCCCTTCACGCGCAACACCATCGACGAGCATCTGGACATGCTGATGGTGTGCCACCACCTCGATCCCTCGATCGCGGAGGATCTGGCATTCGCCGAGAGTCGTATCCGCAAGGAGACCATCGCGGCCGAAGACATCCTGCACGATCTCGGCGCGCTCTCGATGATGTCGTCGGACTCGCAGGCCATGGGCCGCCTCGGCGAGGTCATCATCCGGACCTGGCAGACCGCGGACAAGATGAAGAAGCAGCGCGGGTCACTGCCGCAGGACAAGGGCAAGGACAACGACAATTTTCGCGTCAAGCGCTACATCGCCAAATACACCATCAATCCCGCGATCGCGCACGGCGTGTCGAAACTGATCGGCTCGGTCGAGAAGGGCAAGCTCGCCGATCTCGTGCTGTGGTCGCCAGCCTTCTTCGGCGTCAAGCCGGATTGCATCGTCAAGGGCGGCACCATCGTCGCAGCGCCCATGGGCGATCCCAACGCCTCGATCCCGACGCCGCAGCCGGTGCATTACCAGCCGATGTTCGGCGCCTTCGGCAAGGCGCGCACCGCGTCGTCCGTGGTGTTCACCTCGAAGGCGGCGATCACCGGCGGCCTCGCGCGAAAGCTCGGCATCGAGAAGAAGCTCTATGCCGTGCAGAACACCCGCGGCAAGATCTCGAAGAAGAGCATGATCCACAACGACGCCACGCCCAATATCGAGGTCGATCCGGAGACCTATGAGGTCCGCGCCGACGGCGAATTGCTCACTTGCGCACCCGCCGAGGTGCTGCCCATGGCGCAGCGATATTTCATGTACTGAAAATAGCGCCTCAACGCATGTCCCCGGGATTATGTCCAGAGGGCATGTCCCGGGATGGCTTTTACGGTTTTGCGTTCGATCCTGCCTGGTCTAATGTCCCGCCCGGTATCCAACCTTAGAAGAAAAGCCGGGAGGATTTCTCGTGATCTACGTCGTTGCCACCTTGACCATCAAGCCAGAGACGCGCGCCGAATTCATTGCAGCCGCCACCGCCTGCATCAAGGAGACGCGGAAGGAGCCCGGCAATATCGCCTATGATCTGCATGAAAGCGTCACCGATCCTGCCAAGATGGTGTTCGTCGAGCAGTGGGAGAACGCCGAGGCGCTGGTGCCGCATCGTGGCATGGAGCACATGAAGACGTTCGGGCGCGTGGCGGTCAAGTGCTTCACGGCACCGCCGAAGATCGAAGTGATCACGCCCGAGAAGGTCGAGACAAGGTAACGGGGTAAAAGCGCATGATCCGGGCGACGCAGGTCAGGGGACAGCACCGCTTCACGGAAGCGCCGGCGGATACGGTGGTGCTCGATTTCGACGATCGGCACCGCCGCCGCATGGCGATGACGGGAACGCGGGGGCTCGAATTCCTGCTCGACCTGGAGCAGGCCGTCGCGCTGCGCGGCGGCGATGCGCTGGTGCTGGAGGACGGCCGGCTCGTCGAAGTGGTCGCGGCGCCCGAGCCGCTGCTGGAAATCCGCGGCCGCGATCCGCATCACCTCATTCGCGTCGGCTGGCACCTCGGCAACCGCCATCTGCCGACGCAGATCATGGCCAAGGCCTTGCGCATCCGCCGCGATCACGTCATCGAAGCCATGGTGAAGGGTCTCGGCGCGCGCGTGATCGAGATCGAGGCGCCGTTCGATCCCGAAGGCGGCGCCTATGCCGATGCCGGCCACGCGCATGGCCACGACGATCATGCGCATCATGATCACGGGCATCATCATGACCATGGTCACGATCACCATGGCCATGACCATCACGCGCATGACCACCACCCCCATGATCATGCCGCGCATGATCATGGGCACGATCATCACCATCACCACGACGAGCATTGCGACCATCCCGACCATCACCACGGCCACAAGCATGCTCATGACCACAAGTGAGTCGGTCGGCGCCGGCGACCTCGCCGAGGGCGAGGCGGCGGCGCTGTACCGGCTGATGACCTGGCTGTCGCCGGCATTCCCGGTCGGCGGCTTCTCCTATTCCAGCGGCATCGAATGGGCGGTCGAGGCGGGCGACATCGTCGATACGGCCACGCTGGCCGACTGGCTCGACGCGATGCTCGGCGACGGCTCCGGCTTTTGCGACGCGACGCTTCTGGTGCATGCCTATCGTGCTGCAGAGATGGGCGAGGATGCGACCTTGAGCGACATCGCCGAGCTCGCCGCGGCCATGGTGCCGTCGCGCGAGCGGCAGGCGGAGACGATCTCGCAGGGCCGCGCCTTCATCGACATCGCTCGCGCTGCCTGGGATGCAGACGGCCTTGATGCCATGGTTGCGGCATGCCGCACGCCACTGGTCTATCCCGTCGCGGTCGGCGTGGTTGCAGCTAAGCACGGCGTGGCGCTGGCGCCGACGTTGCACGCGTTCCTGCATGCGCTGGTGTCCAACTGGATTTCGGCCGCCAGTAGGCTCATTCCGCTCGGCCAGACCGACTGCCAGCGCGTGCTGGTGAGGCTGGAAGCCGCCGTTGCCGCCACCGCCAATCGTGCGTTGAACGCAGCATTGGACGATCTTGGCAGCGCGACCTTCCGCGCCGATCTCGCCAGCCTGCGGCACGAGACGCAATATACCCGGCTGTTCCGGTCGTGAGCGGTGCGACCTTTGACCCATCGAGAAAGAGCCAATGACATGTCGAAATCTCACGGCCCCTTGCGTGTCGGCGTCGGCGGTCCCGTCGGATCGGGCAAGACCGCGCTGATGGACCTGCTCTGCAAGACCATGCGCGAGAGCTATGACATTGCCGCGATCACCAACGACATCTACACCAAATGGGATGCCGAGTTCCTGGTGCGTTCGGGATCGCTGACGCCGGACCGCATTGCCGGCGTCGAGACCGGCGGCTGCCCGCACACCGCGATCCGCGAGGATGCCTCGATGAATCTCGCCGCGGTGGCGGACATGCGCGCCAAGTTTCCCGGGCTCGATCTCGTTCTGATCGAGTCCGGCGGTGACAATCTCGCTGCCACTTTTTCCCCGGAGCTGGCCGACCTGACCATCTACGTCATCGACGTGGCCGCCGGCGACAAGATCCCGTCCAAGGGCGGCCCCGGCATCACCCGGTCCGACCTGCTGGTCATCAACAAGATCGACCTCGCCCCCCATGTCGGCGCCTCCCTGGAGAAGATGGACACGGACGCCAGGCGCATGCGCGGCGAGCGCCCCTTCGTCATGACCAATCTGAAGAAGAGCGAGGGCCTTGACCGCATTGTCGGCTTCATCGAGGCCAAAGGCGGCCTGAAACGGGCGGGCTGACAGCGCGCGACGACTTGGCGCATGCTTTTTTCGCCGTTAACCCTGGGGCCGGGCCGCAACCACGGAACAAATTTCGGACACGGCGATTAACTACCTCCGGTGCCCGGGCAATTCATCCCGGCCAGACCATTGGCCGGGCGGATTAAGCTTTCCAGGCGACCCAAGTTGCGTACTGATGCCTCCTCCTTCATTATCTCTGCCACCGGGGTTCACCCTGTTTCGGCACATGGCCGTTCGAGCGGCGTACATATGCTCCTTGTTTATTGCCGACCTCCTGCTTTCGCCTGAGTAGTCGCGTGGTCCGGCTGGGTTTCATCATCGGTTTCATCGCTCTGCTCGGAGCCTTGCTCTCCGGGCTTGCGGCCTATCGCGTCCACGACCAGGAGCTGGCGCTGGATCGTATCGCGCTCGCGCGCGCGATCGACGTTCATGCCAGCCTGGTGCAGGACCGGCTCACTGAGCGCGAGCTGCTCGCACGTGTCGCCTCAGGCCTGTTCCGCACACCATCAGTGATCAAGCCGAACATGCTGGAGCCGCTGCGCTCGGCCATTTACGCCTTCAAGACCGATTTCGTGGTGGCCGGCTGGATCGCCCGGCTGAAGCCGAACGAGCTTACGGCGGCGCAGGCTGCCATTGGAGGCGCCGGCTTCCCCAATCCAAAGATCCGCACCTTTGACGACAAGCCGATCAATCCGGCCGAGATCACCCAGCCGATCGACGTGCTGTTGGATCTCGAGCCGCGCAGCGACGAGACCAAGGCTCTGCCTGGCCGTAGTTACGACCAGGATCAGGTTCGCAGCGCCATGTTGACACGGGCCCGGCTCGAGAAGCGGTCGGTGGCCTCGGACCCGATTCCGCTGTTGCGCGGCAACGGGCCGGTCGGGATCATCGTGGCAGCTCCCGTCATCCCCGAGGGTGCGACCGAGCCGGCCGGGTTCGTCACGTTTTCCTACGAACTCGCCTCGCTGATGCTGACCAATGACGACATGTCGTTGTTCTCGGTCGCGCTCAGGGACCCGCGCAAGGAAGGTGGCGAGCTCGTCGCCAACGATCAGGGAATCGTCTCCACCCGCATGACGACGACGGACGGGCCGACGCCATCGGCGACGCGCACGGTGAGCTTCGGCGGCCGTGACTGGCAGCTGGGTTATTACGCGAAGACCAACTCGGCGCGTCGCGCCGAGCAGACCGCGATCATCGTGGCGGCGATCGGCTTTGCGATCACTGCGATGGTGTGCGGCCTGTTTGGCTATGTCGCCTACAACAACTTAAGGCTCAGCCGGGAAATCCAGGTCAGAATCGGCTTCGAGCGCCGGCTGACCGCGGTGATCGACGAGCTCAACCACCGGGTCAAGAATATCCTCGCGGTGATCCAGTCCATCGTGACGCGCACCTTGCGTCACGGCTCGGACATCGACGTCGCCCGCGAGCTCCTGATCGGGCGCATCCACGCCATGTCCAACGTGGTCTCGCTGCTCAGCGAGAGCCAGTGGCAGGGCGTCAAGCTGAAGGGCCTGTTCGAGGCGCGCGCCATCCCGCATGCCGACCGCATTGCCGTCACGGGTCCTGATATCGCGGTCAGCGCGCGCGCGGCGCAGAGCCTCTCGCTGCTGTTCTTCGAACTTGCCTCGCATTCCGACGAGGGCCTGTCGCTGGTCGGAAAGCATCCGCACATCACCGCTAGCTGGACCGTGACGGGCGAGGGGGCGGGCGAGGTCTTCCATTTCCGCTGGGAGGAGCTCAACACCAGCGAGGCGACCCGCCGCCCCGATTCCGATTTCGGCCTGATCCTGCTCGACCGTGTCGCCCCCGAGGCTCTCGGCGGCACCGCCAAGCGCTATTTCACCGACGCCTCCTATGTCTACGAGCTGACCGCGCCGATGGAGACGGTGGTCGACATGACCGAGCGCGACCGCACGGACAAGATCTCCGCACCGGTGAGGTCTGCGCGATAGAAGCCGCCGGCTTAAGCCTCGGACTAACCCCTTGGGCTTAACCCCTTGGGCTTAACTCCTTGGGCTTAGCCCTTGGGCCTCAACACCAGGTCGACCAGATTGCGGGCATAGGCCGGCGTGATTGGCGCGATGCCGAAGACGTAGCGATAGAACAGGCCGCCATAGATCGCGTCGTAAAGATCCTCAGCCGGCCCTTCGGCCAGGATGCTGCCGTCGTTCTGGCCCGCGGCAATCATCTCGACCAGCGCGTCGCGACGGAATTGCAGATAGCGGGCATAGAACAGCTCGGCCGAGCCGGTTTTGGAAATGCATTCGGAGATCACCGCGAGCTGGACCTTGCCGAACTCGCCCTGGAGCGCCTCGGAGTAGGCTGCGGCATGGCGGCGGGCGCGCGCCGCGGGGTTGCCGGAGCCCTCCGGAGGCAGCGGCAGCATCTGCGCGGCATGTTGAAGAAAGGCGTCGATCAAGAGCGCCTCGCGGGACGGCCACCATTTGTAGATCGTCATCTTGGAGACGCTGGAGTGGCGGGCGACCGCGTCGATGGTGGTGGCGGCAAGGCCGGTGGAAGCCATCAGCGCATAGGCGCTTTCGAGAATGGCGTTGCTGGTCTCGATCGACCGAGGCCGGCCGCGCCGGGGCGTGCTCCCGGTCTCTTCCCCCCCGCTTTTCGCCATCGCCACGCCCGGTCTCCTCACGCAGAGCTTCTCCGCATAGCGCAGCCGCCGCTTTCGGCCTAGCAGAATCGCACGGTTCTCTGGCTAGGCCTGCTGCCGCAAGGCCGTGGGGAGATCCTGCCACCTCGACCAGGCGACGTAGTAGGCCACCGCGGTCATCGCGGCGAAGCCGGCGAGGCTCACCACGATCTGCATCGCCACCAGATTGGCGCTGGTGATCAGGATGAGATGGCCCGCAAACGACAGGAACACCCCGACGCAGAACACGGCGAGCCATTCCTCGCCACATCGGATGACCGCCTGCAGCGGCTTCAATTGCAGGCCGGGATGATTGGCCGGAATGAGATGGGTCGCCAGCAAGGCGAGCGCGAGGAAGTGAATCACGCGATAGGGCGCCAGGTTTTCCTTGTCGGTCGGCGCGATGCTGTCGAGGAGCAGGTCCGGCAGGTAAGCCGACATTGCCGGCGAATGGCGCAGCAAGGTGATGGCCATCGCGAATACGAGATAGGTGCCGGCGAGAATCCGCAGCCAGGGCATGTCGCGTAGCGCGCGCCCGGGCGCGCCTGTCACGGCGAACCAGCCCCCGAGCACCATCAGCATCTGCCAGCAGAGCGGATTGAAGGTCCATTCCTGGTCCGGATAGACCCGAAAATTCCAGTCGAACCAGCGTGCGGCAAGATACAGCGCGACCGATGCCGCCAGGGTCAGGTTCGGCCACCGCAACAGACCCCACAGCGCGAACGGAAAAAAGGCCATTAGCGGGATCATCAATTGCAGGAGATCGAGGTTCAGCGGCTCCTCCTGGAGCACGAGGCCGCGGACCAGGATCCGCAGCGGGTGCTCGAGAATGCCCGAGATATTGTATTCGTGGATGATCTCCGGCGCCATCGACTGCGAGGCGACATAGGCGATGGTGTCGATGTAGATCACGAACAGCACGACATAGGCAGCGTAGAGCCGCCAGACGCGGCGGAAGATGCGCGTCGCCGCCACGAGGTAGCCCCGTTCAAGCGCCATCCGGCCGTGGATGATGGCGACGCCATAGCCGACGACGAACACGAACAGGTCAGCCGCGCCGCTGAAGCCGAAATTGCGCAGCGTCAGCAGGTTGACGACGTTGTTTGGGATATGGTCGACGAAAACCGACCAGTTGGCGATACCGAGCGTCAGATACAGCCTGGCGTCGTGATGGAATGCGGCGAGGTTCGCCTTAACGGACGGTTTCATTGATTAAAATAGCTTTGGGAATCAGGGTGGTACTTTTAACGGCAACCGCCTGCCCATCCGAGTAGCGTTTGCGTGATGGCTGGGGGCAGCCGCGCCCGTTATAGCGCGAAATTGCGCGGCATCTTATGGACGAATTCTGATAGATGCGGTCGGAAGACTTACAACGAAATTTTCTGACCCGCTCGGATCGCTATTCGGCCGGTTCAGCCGACGCCTCGTCGGGAACGCCCGCGCGGCTCGCCATGATGCCGAGGGCGACGCCGCCGATCGCCAGGATCGGCAGTAGCCGCTTGACGCCGATGGCACGGACGATCTGCAGCCCCGTGGCGAGCAGCATGGGATCCGCGAGCATGCTCTGCGCCGCCGACTTCGCGGCGCGCTCGGCCGCGATCTGGGCGCGCTTCCGCACCTCCCGCTTGTAGCCCCAATAAGAACCTGCCGCAGCCAGCGTCAGCAGGAAGAAGATGCCAGCGCCGGCAAGACAGGCCTGCACCGGGCCATATTTCTCCAGCACCGAGATGAAGGCAGCGGCGCAAAGGAAGCACGTCGTCACGAACAGCGCGAAGGCCGCGGCTGCGGCAAGCGAGGTCAGTCGCACCGTCGTGCCGGTGGATGCACTGATCCCATCGATGATGCGCTGAAACATGGCCCTCGCTCCTCAATTCCCCGCAAGCCAAACCGTCACGTGCCGACACCGGCAACGCGCCGGTGCCGACACCTCAACACGCGTCCGCAAATCTTACCGGCGCCAGGCGGCACCGATCAGGAAGCCGATGCCGAGCGCGAGTCCGACGGTCGCAAGCGGCCGCTGTGTGATCGCGTCTTCGAGCGTCTCCTCGATCGAGCCGTAGGCTTCCTGGGCCGCGCCCATCATTGCACTGCCGCGCTCCGACACGTCGTCGAGCGCGGTATCCATGTTTTCGCGCGCCTGGCGATAGCCGCGGCGAGCCTGCTTGCTGGTGGAATTGGCAAAGGTGTTGAGCGCGTCGGTGATCTGGTCGGTGAGGGCGGCGATATCGCTTTTCACGGCTGCTACATCCTTCTCGAGGCGTTCTCTGGTGGCTTTGTCGGTCCAGTCCTTCATCCCGGCTTCGGCATTGGTCGTGGACATCGGGAGCTCCAAACTGTTGACGGCTGAGATAGCCGGAAAACGTTTCGTCGTCGGGGAAGTTCCGTTCGCGGAAACCGGTCAATCCTGCGGCAGCTGCGGCGCATCCGCCGGCAACAGATGCTCCTTCAGGATCAGCGCGACGATCAGGAGCGGCGACGACAGGAAGGCGCCCATCGGCCCCCACAGCCAGGTCCAGAACGCGAGCGCCAGCAGCACGGCGAGCGCGTTCAGCGCCAGCCGCCGCCCGATGATCATGGGCGTGACGAAGTGCCCCTCCAGGAAGGTGAGGCCGCCGAAGGCGAGCGCCGCCATCAGGCCGCCGCTGATGGTCGGGAAGGCGACCAGCCCCACCACGATCAGAACGGCGAACATCGCGATCGGCCCGATGATCGGGATGAAGTTGAGGGTTGCGGCGAGCGCGCCGAGCCCGGCCGGATTGGGCATGCCGGTGAGCGCACAGACGAGGCCGGTGGCGACGCCGACCCCAATATTGATGAGCGTGACGGTCAAGAGGTAGTTGCCGAGATGGACCTCGATCTCGTTGAGGATCCGAAGCGTGCGCAGCCGGGCGTCGCGGTCGCTGAAGGTCATGATCAGCGCCCGACGCAGGTCGCGCCAGCTTGCGATGAACAGGATCAGGGTGACGAAGAACAGCAGGAATTCGGTAAAGGTCGGTGACAGGAATTCCA
This sequence comes from Bradyrhizobium genomosp. III, assembly GCF_000261705.1. Lineage (NCBI taxonomy): Bacteria > Pseudomonadati > Pseudomonadota > Alphaproteobacteria > Hyphomicrobiales > Nitrobacteraceae > Bradyrhizobium > Bradyrhizobium genomosp. III. The sequence continues at coordinate 29,190 of NZ_AJQF01000360.1, forward strand.
GCGTCGGCTGCACCCAATCGAATTTCGGCATCTGGAAGTTCGGCAGTCCTTCCGAGCCGCCGACCATGGCCTGCAGCTCGCGCCACAGCGCGAGCGGTCGGTCGAACACGTGCAGCTTGTCCTTCAATTGCGCGCCGAGCTCCGGTAGGCGCGTGCTCCATTCCATCGCGGGGGAGGCGATCAGCGCCACCACGAAGGCCACCACCGTGGTCACCGCGACCACGATCAGGACGGCGCCGAGCCCGCGCGGGACCTTGCTCCGTTCGAGGAAGCTGGCGGCCGGCGACAGCATGGTGCCGGTGACGAAGGCCATCACGACCGGCAGGAAGAACGCCTTGCCGACATAGAGCACGGTGACGATGGCGATCAGCAAGAGGCCGGCAAGCGCGAAGGCAACGAACTCGGTGCGACGGATCACCGGCGGCAGCTCGATATGGCTGTCGGGAAGCGGACTGCCTTCGCTGTTGCCGGGAGTCAGACGTTCACTGGGAAGGACGCGCACAATCTCTCTCCGGCACGGAAGCCTCGATCCGCGCGCCCATTGGCGACCTGACAATGCGCGAGCGGTGCGGCGGTTCCATCGCGGCTTCGTGAACACGCGCTCGCTTGACTGTGACAAGGATGCCGCGCGCAGGGCCGGAACCTGAATCGCCCCCGCGGCGTTTGTTCGCAAGCGCATCACCCTGATGCACGCATCCAACGGGGCAGCACATGACAAAGTTCTCTGCAGTCCGTCGCAGCTTCTCGCCGCGCGTCGTCACCGCCTTCGCCTTCGCGACCGCTCTGCTGGCGGTGCCGTTCGCTGGCGCGAGCGCGCAGACCTACGGCTATGCGCCGATGCAGCCGCAGGCGTATCCGCAGGACCAGGGTTACGCGCAGGGCTATGTGAACGAAGCGCCGCAGCGGCAGGCGGCGGACGAGGATGCCCAGCTGCCCGATCGCCTGCGCAAGCAGATCGTCGGCTTCGACCGCAGCGAGCCGGCCGGCACCATCGTCATCGATACCAACAACACCTATCTCTATTACGTGCTCGGCAATGGTCGTGCGATCCGTTACGGCGTCGGCGTCGGCCGCGAAGGCTTCACCTGGTCCGGCGTGCAGAGCGTCAGCCGCAAGGCGGAATGGCCGGACTGGCATCCGCCGGCCGAGATGATTGCGCGCCAGCCCTATCTGCCGCGCTTCGTCGCCGGCGGTCCCGGCAACCCGCTCGGGGCGCGTGCGATGTATCTCGGCTCCAGCGAATACCGCATCCACGGCACCAACGATCCCTCCACGATCGGCAAGTTCGTCTCCTCCGGCTGCATCCGCATGACCAACGAGGACGTCACCGACCTGTTCGGCCGCGTTAATGTCGGCGCCAAGGTCGTGGTGCTGCCGAAGAACGCGCCGCTGATGGCCAAGGGCGGCGACCCCGCGCGCAAGCGTCCAGCCGTGACGGCGATGCCGTCGGGCCGGCAGGCGCTGAACATCGCGACGTCGGCCGTGAACTAGGAGTAAGAGTGAGTCATATGAGCAGACGCCTGATTGGCAAGGTGGCTGGCGGTACGGCGATCATGGTCGTTGTCTCCGCCGGTCTGGCATTCGCACCGTCGGCGCATGCGGAAGATTTCTTCTCGGCGCTGTTCGGTGCGTTCGGAGCGCGGCCTCCACAGATCCGGACACCGTTCCCTGGCGATGACATGCCACGCTACGACGCCCCTCGCCAACGCGCGGCCTATGGCGGCGGCACGGCCTATTGCGTGCGCGGCTGCGACGGCCGCTACTTCCCGGCGCAAGGCAATGATGCCGAGAGCAAGGCGCAATCCTGCAAGAGCTTCTGCCCGGCTTCCGAGACGTCGCTGGTCTATGGCAGCAATATCGACGACGCCACGGCTGAGAATGGAAAGCCCTATTCCGACCTGCCGAACGCGTTCCGCTACCGCAACGAGATCGTCGCGGGCTGCACCTGCAACGGCAAGGATCCGGCCGGGCTCGCATCGGTCAAGGTCGAGGACGATCCCACGCTGCGCAAGGGCGATATCGTCGCCGGCGCTGACGGCCTGGTGGTCGCCAGCCGCAACGCCAACGACCGCCGCGGCGTCGCGATGAATTTTTCGCCGCTGCCGGCATCGGTGCGCGCCAAATTCCGCCAGGTGCCTGTGGTGGCGAAGGAGTAGGGCGGCGGCTTCACGTGGGCCTAGCGCTACCGCCTCAATCTCCGCTGTCATCCCGGACAAGCGAAGCGCAGATCCGGGATCCATAACCACAGGGAGGCGTTACGGCACGAGCCGGCAACCACGAGTCTTCGCCGAACTACTCCCCGTGGCTATGGATCCCCGCGTTCGCGGGGATGCCACCGAAGGTGTAGAGGCAGTTTGCTATCTAACTTACAACGTTACGCCGCGCGGATCTTGCCGAGGAAGTCGCTGACCTGATGGCCGAGCTGGCGGCTCTGGGTTTCCAGCATCTCGGAGGCCTGCTTCACGTTCTCCGCGGCACCGGCTGCGGTGTCGGCGTCGGCTTTCACGCCGGTGATGTTGTCCGAGACGTTCTTGGTGCCCTGCGCCGC
>NZ_AJQF01000361.1:0-6384 GCF_000261705.1 Bradyrhizobium genomosp. III
GCCGGCGCGCGCCGCTTCGATGGTGGCGTTGAGCGCGAGCAGATTGGTCTGCGCCGCGATGGTGTTGATGAGACCGACGACCTCGCCGATGCGCCCCGCCGACTTCGCCAGGCCCTGCACGGTGCCGTCGGTTTCGCGCGCCTGCGTGACGGCGCGACCGGCGATGCCTGCGGCATGCGCGGCCTGCTGGCTGATGTCGTTGATCGAGGCCGAGAGCTCCTCGGCGGCGGCGGCGACGCTGTCGACGCTCATGGAGGCGTCGTTGGAGGCCTTGCCGGCGACCTGGACGCGATCGTTGGTCTGGCGCGACACGGCGGAGAGGTCGCCCGAGGTCTTGCGCATCTCGCCGGACGCCTCGCCCAATTCGCCCAGCGTCTTGCGCACCGCGCCCTCGAACTCGCCGACATAGGCTTCAACGGCGCGCTGGCGTGCGGAAGCGCCCGCATTGCGCTCGCGCTCCTGCTCTTCGATCTTGAGCTTGTCGGTGGCCTGCTGCTTGAAGGCCTCCAGCGCGCCGGCCAGTGCGCCGATCTCGTCCTGACGATCGAGATAGCCGCTGTCGACGGCAAGGTCGCCGCCGGCGACCTTCAGCATGGCGTCGCGGATGGTGTTGAGCGGATGGATCACGCGGCGGCTCACGAGCATGACCGCGCCGACGGCAAGGCCGATGGCGAGCCCCAGCAATCCAAGCTGCACGATCAGCGCGCGCTGCGCGGCGCCGCGCTGCTCCAGCGTATGGACCTTGGCGGCGTCAAGGGCGGCTTCCGCCACGGTGACAGCGCTGGAAAGGCGGCCGACCGTGAGCGGGCTCCACTGGTTGGCGGTCATCTCGGCCTTCTCGCCCTTGACCAAAGTGTCAGCGAGGCGGTCCCGCAGGGTCAGATATTGCGGCTCGAAATAGGCGGTCTTGGCCGCGGCCATGGCGGAGACGAGCGCGGGCGGCAACTGCATGCCCGAGGCTGACAATTCGAGCGCTTTCCACATCGCCGACGTGCCGCCGACATGCTGGGTGTAGTTGTTGCGGGCTTCCGGTGTGATCTTGCCGGCGGCAAGACCGGTCGAGACGACCAGCGAAGCTTCGCCCGCGGTGTTGCGGAGCAGCCAGGCGTTCTGCTTGATCGACAGCAGCTGGTCGATCACGGCGTCCTGGTGGTTGACGGTGGCGGCCAGGACGTTCGACAGCTTGTCGAGCGTTTCGAGCAGGCCGCCCGTCGTCTCCATATATTCCTTCGGCAGGCCGGCGCGGCGCTGATCCCTGGGCTTGGCCATATCCGCCCAGAACTGTTTCTGCTCTTCGGTCAGCAACTTGTGGAGGCGCGCAAGCTCCGGCACCAGCGTGCCCGATTGCGGGAAGTCCATGACCGGCAGCAGCTCCAGCGCGCGTGCCATTGCCGGCATCTCGGTGTCCCGGATCGCGCGCAGATATTTCTCGATCTCGGCATCCATCGGTTCGGCCGAGTTGAGGAGCCGCGTCGTGGTCGATCGGTCGGTGCGCAGGCTGTGCATCGCCTTGAACAAATCGGCGGATGCGTCGGCGGTCTGCGAGATCCGGTTGGCGGTCTTGAGGCGATCCCAGGATTCGTAGGCGGTGAGCGAGAGCGCGAGCACCACGCAGGCCGACGTGATCGCGATCACCGCCTTCAGCAGCGTGGATACGGTCAGACGATTCAGCATCGAAGTCCCCCCAACTCCCATTGCAAAGCTCTTGAAAGCGCCCGGCAACATCGACAAGCCCGGCGCGGCAGAACGGCAATCGCACGCCGTTTGCGGCCCACGGCACCGGCGTCATTTCCGCATCTGAATGGAAAAGGGTAAAATTTTGGGCAGGCCGTCCGATCGTAGAAGTACGTATTTACTAGAAGTTGCAGTGGGTTGCCGCGATGGAACCAGCGCGGGAGACAGGCGTTAGAGCGGTGGTCGCAATTTGCCTGAAGGGGGTTTCGCGATGCTGGTGGGCGTACTCGTCACTTTTCTCGTCGTTATTCTCGTCCTTTATCTCATCAACATGCTGCCGATGGACGGCCGCGCCAAGCAGATCGCGCGCGTGGTCGTCATCATCATCGGCATCGTCTCGCTGCTGAAATATCTCGCGGTGTTCTAGCAAGGGATCAAAGCCGGATGAGCGCAGCGATATCCGGGGTGCCGCAACAAAGGTCCCGGATGTCGCGGAGCCTGTCATCGGGCGGCGCTTCGCGCCGACCCGCTGGCTCATCCGGGCCACTCGCCAAACAAGAAGCCCCGGCTTTCGCCGGGGCTTCGTTTGCGCTGCTTCAGTGCAGCGATTTCAGCCAGTCGTCGACGTCCTGACGAACCTGGTCCTTGGCCTTGCCGTAGCGTTCCTGGAGCCGGCCCTCGAGCTGTTCGCGGCGTCCCTCGATCAATTGGAGGTCGTCGTCGGTGAGCTTGCCCCACTTCTCCTTGGCCGAACCCTTGAACTGCTTCCAGTTTCCTTCGATGCGATTCCAGTCCATGACCATCTCCCATGGGTTGATGGCCGTACAACGCGACCGCCGCGCGGCCGTTCCGCTGCGCGGCGCGACGTTTCGCCCGCTGCGCTCAACAAAAAAGCCCCGGCGTGAGCCGGGGCTTTCGGTGTTTCGAGCCGGCTGACTATCAGCCGTTCGCCTTGGCCTCGCGGCGGCGCGCGGTGAGGATGTATTCGGTGTAGCCGTTCGGCTGCTCGCGGCCTTTGAAGATGAGGTCGCAGGCGGCCTTGAAGGCGACGCCGTCGAAGGCGGGCGCCATCGGCTTGTAGATGGCATCGCCCGCGTTCTGCTTGTCGACAACGACCGCCATGCGCTTGAGCGATTCCATCACCTGCGCCTCGGTGATCACGCCCTGGTGCAGCCAGTTGGCGAGATGCTGGCTGGAGATCCGCAAGGTGGCGCGGTCTTCCATCAGGCCGACGTCGTGGATGTCGGGCACCTTGGAGCAGCCGACGCCCTGGTCGATCCAGCGCACGACATAGCCGAGGATGCCCTGGCAGTTGTTGTCGATCTCCTGCTTGACGTCATCGGGCGCCCAGTTCGACTTCGACACCGGAATGGTGAGGATGTCCGAAAGCTTTGCGCGCGGTCCGCCTTTGGTGAGCTCTTCCTGGCGAGCGATCACGTTGACCTGGTGGTAGTGCAGCGCGTGCAGCGTCGCTGCAGTCGGCGAGGGCACCCAGGCGGTGGTGGCGCCGGCCTGCGGATGGCCAAGCTTTTGCGCCAGCATGTCCGCCATCTTGTCGGGGGCGGCCCACATGCCCTTGCCGATCTGGGCGTGCCCGGGCAGGCCACAGGTCAGGCCCATGTCGACGTTCCAGTCCTCATAGGCCTTGATCCAGGCCTGCGCCTTCATCTCGTTCTTGCGGATCATTGGGCCGGCTTCCATCGAGGTGTGGATCTCGTCGCCGGTGCGGTCGAGGAAGCCGGTGTTGATGAACATGATGCGCTTGGAGGCGCGCTGGATGCAGGCCTTGAGGTTGACGGTGGTGCGCCGCTCCTCGTCCATGATGCCGATCTTGAGCGTGTTCTCCGGCAGCGACAGCATCTTCTCGACGCGGTCGAAGATCTCGCAGGTGAGCGACACCTCGTCCGGGCCGTGCATCTTCGGCTTGACGATATAGGCAGATCCCGTGCGGCTGTTCTTGACCTTCGAATTGCCCTTGAGGTCGTGGATCGCGAGCAGGCCGGAGACGGCGGCGTCCAGAAGGCCTTCCGGAATCTCCTCACCCTTCTCGTCCAGCACCGCGTCGGTGAACATGTGGTGACCGCAATTGCGCATCAAGAGCAGGCTGCGGCCGTGCAGCTTGACCTCGCCCTTGCCGTCCGGGGTCTTGTAGCTGCGGTCGGCGTTGAGCGAGCGCGTCAGCGTCTTGCCGCCCTTCTCGAAATCGGCCGACAGCGTGCCGTTCATCAGGCCGAGCGTGTTGCGGTAGATCAGCACCTTGTCCTCGGCATCGACGGCTGCGACCGAGTCCTCCATGTCGAGGATGGTAGAAACCGCGGATTCCATGATCATGTCGGCGACGCCGGCCGGATCGTCCTTGCCGATCGCGCTGCTGCGGTCGATCTTCACCTCGACATGCAGGCCATTGTTGGCGAGCAGCACGGCCGAAGGCGCGGCCGCATCGCCCTGGAAGCCGGCGAACTGCGCCGCGTTCTTCAGCGCGGTGGCATTGCCGCTCTTCAGCTTCACTGCGAGCTGGCCCGCGACGACACTGTAGGCGGTGACGTCGGTGTGGCTGCCGGTGGCAAGCGGCACAGCGGCATCGAGGAACGCCTTGGCCTTGGCGATCACCTTGTCGCCGCGCGCCTTGTTGTAGCCCTTGCCGCCCTCGGACGGATCATGCGGGATCGCATCGGTGCCGTAGAAGGCGTCATAGAGCGAACCCCAGCGCGCATTCGCCGCGTTCAGCGCATAGCGCGCGTTGGTGAGGGGCACGACGAGCTGCGGGCCGCAGATCTTGCCGATCTCCTCGTCGACATTGGCGGTCTCGACCTTCTGGGTCGCCGGCTCCGGAACGAGATAGCCGATCTCCTTGAGGAAGGCGGTATAGGCGTTGAGGTCGAACGCCTTGCCTTTGCTGGCGCGGTGCCAGTCGTCGATCTTGGCCTGCAACGTGTCGCGCACCGCCAGCAATGCGCGGTTCTTCGGCCCCAGATCCTTGATGATGGCGGCAAGCCCGGCCCAGAACGCATCCGGCGCGATCCCCGTTTTCGGGGCCGCTTCCTTGGCGATGAAATCAAACAGGACGGGAGCGATCTTCAATCCGTGGGCGTCGACGCGTTTCATGATGGGCTTTCTTGTTGGAAATGGCTGTTTTTGGCTGCTTTTGACCCGATAGCAGCAAAATGCGCCCACGAGGGAGCGGCTTTCGGGGCCTATTAGCCCCAAAATCGGGGCGGTGAGAAGACCCCCAGGGGTTTGTCAAAATGTCAAGAGCAGGTGTGGCGGGCAGCTGGCTTTACAAATTTGATCCCAACTTCGCGCCACGGACACAACTGCGCTCCCTCCCCCTTGTGGGGGAGGGCTGGGGAGAGGGGTGGCTCAGGAAAAGGTGTGTCGGGATTCGACGGGAGCGGAGTGCTCTGATTGATTGGGAGAGTCCCCGTGTGGACCCCTCTCCCTAGCCCTCCCCCCCAAAAGGGGGGAGGGAACGCAGCTGCGCAAGCGGATGGAGCCTGCCTCAAATATTCGCGGCGAGGTCCACGGTTTCGTCGAACAGCACGCCCGTCGTCTTCAGCATCTGCTCGATCTCATCGGCTGCCTCGGCGACGGTCCGCGTCGAGGTGTCGATCACGAGCTCGGCCGCCTGCGGCGCTTCGTAGTCGTTACCGATGCCGGTGAACGACGCCAGCGCGCCGGCGCGGGCCTTCTTGTAGTGCCCCTTGGGATCGCGATCCTCGCAGACCTCTGCCGGCGTCGCGACATGGATCTCGCGGAACGCGGTGTCGGCGATGCGGCGCGCCGTGGCGCGGTCCTCGCGCGCGGGCGAGACCGCGGCGACGATGGCGATATGGCCGTTACGTGCGAGATGCGTTGCGACTTCGGCAAGGCGGCGGATGTTCTCGCTGCGATCAGCCGTGGAGAAGCCGAGATCGCTGTTGAGCCCGGCGCGCAGCGTGTCGCCGTCGAGCAGGATCGGCGAGCCGCCATTGGTGAACAGCCGCCGTTCCAGCGCCTTGGCGAGCGTCGACTTGCCCGAGGCCGGCAGGCCGGTGAGCCAGACCACCGCGCCGTTGTGCTGATAGCGCGCGGAGCGCTCGTCGGGACGAAGTGCGGATTCCACCGGCACGATGTCCACCGGCAAGGCGCGCTGGCCGGCATCGACCGACAGCACCAGACCTCCGCCGGCGATGCGCCCGGAGACTTCGATCACGAGACGGCCGGTGCGCGGATTCTCGGTGTAGGGATCGGTGGCAATCGGATTCGACAGCGAGATGTCGATCTCGCCGACATGGTTGCGGCCGATCGCCTTGTTCTCGCTGCTCGAGAGCTCGCCCGGATCGACCGCCTTCTCGATCGCGACGACCGTGGCGCGGCTTTCCTTCGGCCCGCAGCGGACCAGGAGCTGGTCGCCCTTGGCGAGCGGCTTGTCGTGCAGCCAGAAGATCCGCGCGCGCAGCCGCCGCGTCTCGCGCGGGGCGGCGCTCGCGTGCGCGATGATATCGCCGCGCTCGACGAATAGTTCGCGGTCGAGCGTAATGCCGACCGAGCGGCCCGCGCCCTGCCGTCCCGCAACCGGCGTCACCGGCCAGCTCTCGACGGTCTTGATCTTCGCGATCTTGCCAGCCGGCATGATCACGATCTCGTCGCCGGCAATAAGGCTGCCGGATTCGATGCGGCCCGCGACGATGCGGCGGTCGTCGAACTTGTAGATCGCCTGCACCGGCAGCC
>NZ_AJQF01000362.1:0-3052 GCF_000261705.1 Bradyrhizobium genomosp. III
TCCAGCGCCTCGACCACGGTCGGGCCCTTGTACCAGCCGATCCGGTCGGTGCGCTCGGCGACGCCGTCGCCGTCGCGGGCGGAAATCGGGATCACGGCCGTAGGCTTCACGCCGAGGCCGTTCAGATGCGCCGAAATCTCGTCGCTGATCTCCTTGAAGCGGTCGGCGGAGAAATCAACGCGGTCCATCTTGTTGACGACAACAGCGACCTGCTTCACGCCGAGCAGATGCAGGAGATAGCCGTGCCGCCGTGTCTGGTCGCGCACGCCTTCGAGCGCGTCGATGATCAGCACCGCGCCGTCGGCCTGCGAGGCGCCGGTGATCATGTTGCGCAGGAATTCGGCGTGGCCGGGCGCGTCGATCAGAACGATGTCGCGCGAATTGGTGCGGAAGCGGATCTGCGTGGTGTCGATGGTGATGCCCTGGTCCCGCTCGGTCTGCAGCGCATCCAGCAGGAACGACCATTCGAACGGCATGCCGCGTCGCGCGCTGACGGCTTTCAGCATGTCGAGCTTGCCGTCGGGCAGGCTGCCGGTCTCGTGCAAGAGGCGGCCGACCAGCGTCGATTTGCCGTGATCGACATGGCCGACGATGACGATGCGGACCTGCGGACGGGTGGTGCCGTTCGGGGTGGCCGGCGAAGCGGGGGTGACGATCATGTTCATATCGCGCTCGCGTTCTTGATCAGAGATAGCCGGCGACGCGCAGGCGCTCGAAGGCGTCCTCGGTCTCGTGGTCGAGCGCGCGGCCGGCGCGCTCCGGCACCTTGGTCTGCTCGAGCTCGATCAGGATCTCGTCGATGTTGGACGCGGTCGACGCGACCGGATTGGTGATGTCCTGATCCCCCAGCGAGCGATAGCGCTTGCCGTCCCTGGCGAGATATAGCGGGATGATCGGGATGTTCTCGCGCTTGGTGTAGGCCCAGATGTCGGCCTCGGTCCAATGCAGGATCGGATGGATGCGCAAATGCGCGCCCTGCGGCGGCGAGGCGTTGAAATGGTCCCAGAACTCCGGCGGCTGGTCGCGCACGTCCCAATTGCCTTCGAGCCCGCGCGGCGAGAACACACGCTCCTTGGCGCGCGTTGCCTCCTCGTCGCGGCGGATGCCGGCGATCAGGCCGTCAAAGCCGAATTTGCCGAGCGCCATCTTTAGGCCTTCGGTCTTGCGCGCAGCGGAGCGCGCGGCCGGCGGCAGCGTCGGATCGACGGCATCGATGGGCGGGCAGGGCTCGACGCGCAGATCGAGATCCCATTCTTTGCCGTAGTGATCCCGAAAGCGGTACATCTCCGGAAACTTCTTGCCGGTGTCGACATGCAAAGCCGGGAACGGCACGCGGCCGAAGAACGCTTTCCGCGCCAGCCAGATCATGACGTTGGAGTCCTTCCCGAGCGACCACAGCAGCGCGATCTTCTTCAGCCGGGCGAAGGCCTCGCGGAAGATGTAGATGCTCTGCGCCTCGAGCTGGTCCAGATGGTCCATGCTGGGGGCAAGGTCAGCAGAAAATTCTTGCGTGCGTGCGCGCTCGGCCGGGGCCGGGCTGCTCAGTCCGCTCGCTGCGGAATCGTCCTTGAGAAGATGCATCTCTGCCACTTTGCGTTTGGAGGCGAAAATTCTATAGTTGCGGTGCGGAAGAGAAGAAAAAATTTTCTCTTTGCGCGCTCGAAACGACACATATATAGAAAATAATTCCAGTCAACCCCGGATGTGGGGGAAGCGAGTATCGCATGCGGTTCTTGCCGGTGTTTCTCGATCTCAAGGCCGGTCCGGTGGTCCTCATCGGCGCGGGTGAGCTTTTGCGTGCCAAGCTGCGCGTGCTCGCTGCGGCCGGTGCGCGCATCCGCGTGCATGCGATCGACGGCAATCATGATTTGGGTCTCAACTCGGAGGACGCGGTGCGGATCGAGATCGCTGCCGGCGATCCACTGACCGCCGATCTCGCCGGCGTCATCGCCATCGTCTGCGCTGGTGCGGGTGATGTCGGCGTGGCGATGTCGGTTCGCGCCAAGGCTCTCGGTCTGCCCGTCAACGTCATGGACGATCTCGAACATTCCAGCTTCATCTTCCCGGCGATCGTCGATCGCGGCGATGTCGTGGTCGCAGTCGGCACCGGCGGCACCTCGCCCGTCGTGGCACGGCGCGTGCGCGAGAAGATCGAGGCGCTGCTGCCGGCCCGTATCGGCGAGCTCGCCGAGTTCATCGGCGGCTTTCGCAAGTCCATCAACGAGCGCATCACTGAGTTTCCGCTGCGCCGCCGGTTCTGGGAGCGCGTCATCGACGGCCCGATCGGCGCTGCCGTGCTCGGCGGCCGCAAGAGCGAGGCGGAGGCCGCGCTCAAGGCGATTGCCGATCCCTCCGAATTCGCGCGCGCCGATAAGCCGGAAGGCTCGGTCGCGCTGGTCGGCGCCGGTCCCGGCGATCCCGATCTTCTCACCATCAAGGCGCTGCGCGCATTGCAGGATGCGGACATCGTCTTCCATGACGAGCTGATCTCGGGCGAAATTCTCGACCGCATCCGCCGCGACACCACGCGCGTTCCGGTCGGCCGCCGCGTCGGCAAGCCCGGCATCGGCCAGGACGCCATCAACAAGCGCATGATCGAGGCCGCGCAATCCGGTCAGCGCGTGGTGCGGCTGAAGGGCGGCGATCCCTTCGTGTTCGGCCGTGGTGGCGAAGAGGTCGAAGCCCTGCGCGCGGCAGGCGTCGCCTATTCGATCATCCCCGGCATCACCGCGGGGCTCGGCGGCGCCGCCGATTTCGAGGTGCCGCTCACCTACCGTCACGAAGCGACCCGCATCACCTTCCTCACCGCGCACAAGGCGCGCGACGCGGAAGTCGTGGACTGGGCCACGCTGACCGACACCAGAATGACCGTTGTGGTCTACATGGGCATGACTGCCGCGCCCGCCGTGCGCGCCGGCCTGTTCGCCGCCGGCCGTTCGCCGGAGACGCCGGTCGGCGTGTTCGCGCGCGTCACCCGTCCCGATGCGCAGGGCGCGATCGGCACGCTGCGCGACCTTCCCGAGCTGGTGCGGCGGGTCAGCGGCGGTCCCGC
>NZ_AJQF01000363.1:0-11781 GCF_000261705.1 Bradyrhizobium genomosp. III
GTCCGGCATGCCGGTTCCCTTCGTCGCGAAACCCCAAAGCAAATCATCTCTGACCTATTGGATGCAGCCGAATGACCTCTCCGCTTGAACAGAAGAAGATCAAGATCGCTGGCCCCTCGATCGTGACCGCCAACCGTACCTGGGACGGCATCGTGGTTTATCGCACCGCCGCCAGGAGCTGGTCCCCGGACCTGTCGGAAGCTGCGATCGTGCGCAACTCCGACGAGGCCAAGGCGTTGCTTGCGGAGTCCGTCGCCGATGACGTCGGCGCGATCGGTCCCTATATCGCCCCGGTGCAGGTCGGCGCGGACGGCAAGATCGAACCCGGCAATCTGCGCGAACAGATCCGCCGCACCGGTGTGACCATCGGACAGTCGGCCCAGGTTTAAGGCGCTTTCTTATGTATGCTTACGACGAAATCGACCGCACGCTCGTCAATGAGCGCGTCTCGGAGTTCCGCGACCAGGTGAAGCGGCGCCTCTCCGGCGAGCTCACCGAGGACGAGTTCAAGATCTTGCGCCTGCAGAACGGCGTCTATCTGCAACTGCACGCCTACATGTTCCGCGTTGCGATCCCCTATGGCACGCTGGCGACGAACCAGCTGCGGGCGCTCGCCCATGTTGCGCGCAAATACGACCGCGGCTACGGCCATTTCACCACGCGGCAGAACATCCAGTTCAACTGGATCAAGCTCGCCGAATTGCCGGACGCGCTGGAAGATCTCGCCAAGGTCGGCATCCATGCGATGCAGACCTCCGGCAACAACATGCGTAACGTCACCTCGGACCAGTGGGCCGGCGTCGCGCCGGGCGAGATCGAGGATCCCCGCATCTGGTCGGAGCTGATCCGCCAGCACACCACGCTGCATCCGGAGTTCTCGTTCCTGCCGCGCAAGTTCAAGATCGCGATCACCGCGTCGGACCACGACCGTGCCGCGATCAAGATCCACGACATCGGCCTTCGCCTGATCAAGAACGAAAAGGGCGAGACCGGCTTCGAGGTGCTGGTCGGCGGCGGTCTTGGCCGCACGCCGTTCATCGCCAAGACCATCAAGCACTTCGTGCACGGCCGCGATATTCTCAGCTATATCGAGGCGATCCTGCGCGTCTACAATCAGTACGGTCGTCGCGACAACATCTACAAGGCGCGCATCAAGATCCTGGTGCACGAGCTCGGCATCGAGAAGTTCTCCCGCGAGGTCGAGGAGGAGTGGCAGCACATCCGCAACTCCTCGCTCCAGATCGACGACGAGGTGATCGAGGACATCCGCTCGCGCTTCACCTATCCTCCTTACGAAAAGCTCCCGCACATGCCGGACGAACTTCGGCAGGCGGCGGCCGATCCCGATTTCGAAGCGTGGCGCAAGAACTCGGTGGCCCCGCACAAGAACCAGGGCTACTCCATCGTCACGATCTCGCTGAAGCCGATTGGCGCGCCTCCGGGCGATGCCACGGCGGAGCAGATGGATGCGCTGGCCGATCTCGCCGACAAATATTCCTTCGGTGAGATCCGCGTTGGCCACGAGCAGAACCTGGCACTGCCGCATGTCGCCAAGCGCGATCTGCCGGCGCTGTGGAAGGCGCTCGACAAGCTTGGCCTCGCGACGCCGAACGTCAACCTGATCACCGACATCATCGCCTGCCCGGGTCTCGACTATTGCTCGCTGGCGAATGCGCGCTCGATCCCGATCGCGCAGGAACTGACGCGGCGCTTCGCCAACCACGAGCTCGCCAACCTGATCGGCCGGCTCCACATCAACATCTCAGGCTGCATCAACGCCTGCGGTCATCACCATGTCGGCCATATCGGCATTCTCGGCGTCGAGAAGAACGGCGAGGAAGTCTACCAGATCACCATCGGCGGCCGTGCCGACGAAAACGCCGCGCTCGGGAACCTGATCGGGCCGGGCGTCAAGTTCGACGAGGTCGCCGACGTCGTCGAGGACATCGTGGAAGCCTATCTGGCGCTGCGCGAGCGGCCGGACGAGCTGTTCATGGACACAGTGAAACGCCTCGGCGTCGACCCCTTCAAGGAGCGCGTTTATGCCACTCGTTAACGGCGGAAAGATCGCCGACGACAGCTTCGTCAAGCTGGCCGTCGACACGCCGCTGCCCAAGGGCGGCGACATCCTGGTGCCGGCCGAGCGCTTCATCGGCGAGGCCGATGCGCTGCTCAAGCGTGCCGGCAAGGTCGGCGTGATCTGGCCGAACAACCGCGACATCGCCGAACTGGTCCCCTATCTCGGCAAGATCGCCGTCGTTGCGCTGGTGTTCCCGACCTTCCGCGACGGCCGCGCCTACAGCCAGGCCCGGCTGCTGCGCGAGCGTTACAATTTCCGAGGCGAATTGCGCGCCACCGGCCAGGTGCTGCGCGACCAGTTCGTGTTCATGCTGCGCGCCGGCTTCGATGCCTTCGACGTCAAGAAGCAGGCCGACGCGGAAGCCTTCATGCAGACCGCCAAGCGCTATTCGGTGTTCTACCAGCCGACCGGCGACGGCCGCATCACGGCCTTGCACCGGCGCATGCAGCTGCGCCATTCCGAAGGCGTCGGCACGTGAACGCGATCGCGCCTCAGGTTTCGCCGACGTCCGCCTCTGCGCTGCCGTCGGCGGACGAACTCGATCGCGCGCTGCGCGATGCCTCGCCCGCGGAGATCGTCGCCGCGGCGCTCAAGACGGTCGGGCGCGAAAAGCTTGCGCTGGTGTCGTCGTTCGGCACGGAATCGGCGACGCTGCTGAAGGTCATGGCGGACGTCGACCCCGCGATCCCCGTGATCTTCCTCGATACCGGCTGGCTGTTCGAGGAGACGCTGGCCTATCGCGACACGCTGATCGCGACGCTTGGATTGAAGGACGTCCGCTCGATCAAACCGGCGGAGGAGACGCTGGCGCGCGAAGATGCCGACCGCGATCTCTGGTTCTCTGATCCCGATGCCTGCTGTCGCATTCGTAAAGTCGAGCCGCTGGCGCGGGCATTGAAGCCGTTCTCGGCCTGGATCAACGGCCGCAAGCGCTTCCAGGGCAATGCGCGCGCCGACATTCCGGTGGTTGAAGACGATGGCGTGCGGTTGAAGTTCAACCCCTTCGCCAACGTCTCGCGCGAGGAACTCGAGGCCATCTTCGTCCGCGCCAAATTGCCGCGTCATCCACTGGCCGCCTCCGGTTTCCTGTCGGTTGGGTGTATGCCTTGCACGAGCAGAACGGCCGAAGGTGAGGATGAACGTGCCGGTCGCTGGCGCGGCCGGGCCAAGACAGAATGCGGCATCCACACGATGAAGACTTCGTAGCACAGTCACGCTGCCACGCTGCGAACAAGAAAATCCGGTTTCGTTGACTTAAGTGCGTTTCGCCGCGAGTTTCGCCTGCCTTCGCTGACACCGATGTCATCGAAGTGAATGGAGATGGACATGATGCGCCGTATCGTTCCGCTCGCTGCAGGACTTCTCGCGACGGTTTTTGTGGCAAGCGCGGCTCTCGCTGCCGACATCAATTTGCTCAACGTGTCGTATGATCCGACGCGCGAGCTCTATGCCGAATTCAACAAGGCGTTCGCGAATGCCTATCAGAAGGAAACCGGCAAGAGCGTCGAGATCAAGCAGTCGCATGGCGGCAGCGGTTCGCAGGCGCGGGCGGTGATCGACGGATTGCAGGCCGATGTGGTGACGCTCGCGCTCGCCTACGACATCGACGCGATCGCCGGCAAGGGCCTCACGGCGACGGACTGGCAGAAGCGGTTACCGCAGAATGCGTCGCCCTACACGTCAACCATCGTGTTCCTGGTGCGCAAGGGCAACCCCAAGGCGATCAAGGACTGGGACGATCTGATCAAGCCGGGCGTTGCCGTGATCACGCCGAACCCGAAGACGTCGGGCGGCGCGCGCTGGAATTATCTGGCGGCCTGGGGCTTTGCGCAGAAGAAATACGGCGCCGCCGACAAGGCCAAGGACTTCATCGGAAAGCTCTACCAGCAGGTGCCGGTGCTCGATACCGGCGCGCGCGGCGCCACCGTGACCTTCGTCGAGCGCGGCGTCGGCGACGTGCTGCTCGCCTGGGAGAACGAGGCGTTTCTCGCCCTGAAGGAATTCGGCCGGGAGAAATTCGAGATCGTGGCGCCGCCGCAATCCATCCTCGCCGAACCGCCGGTCGCGATCGTCGACAAGGTTGCCGACAAGAAGGGCACCCGCAACGCCGCCGATGCCTACCTCCAGTATTGGTACACCAAGGAGGGGCAGGAGATCGCCGCGCGCAACTTCTACCGCCCGCGCGATGCCGAGATTGCCAAAAAATACGAAAATGCCTTCGCAAAGGTCGAACTATTCACGATCGACGACGTTTTCGGTGGTTGGACCAAGGCGCAGAAGGAACATTTCGCCGACGGCGGCATCTTTGACCAGATCTATAAGAATTGATCTGGCGCTGTCTTAATGGGCTTTAGCAGGGGGCCTGGTGAGCGCACGCGCAGCACGACGCCGGACATTGCCGGGCTTCGGTCTCACCATGGGACTGACGCTTTCCTGGCTGTCGATCATCATCCTGATTCCGCTCGCCGGGCTGTTCCTGAAATCGCTCGAGCTCAGCCCCGAGCAATTCTGGAACATCCTCTCCAGCCGGCGCACCCTGAATGCCCTGCGGGTTTCCTTCGGCCTCGCGTTCGCGGCGGCCTGCGTCAACCTCGTCATGGGCAGCATCATCGTCTGGGCGCTGGTGCGCTACCGCTTCCCCGGCCGGCGGCTGTTCGACGCCATCGTCGACGTGCCCTTCGCGCTGCCGACGGCGGTCGCCGGGGTCGCGCTGACCGCGCTGTTCGCCGAGAAGGGCTGGCTCGGGGCGCCGCTCGCGGCGCTCGGCATCAAGGTGGCGTTCACGCCGGTCGGCATCTTCGTCGCCATGATCTTCATCGGCATTCCCTTCGTGGTGCGCACGGTGCAGCCGGTGCTGCAGGATCTCGACCCCGAGATCGAGGAGGCCGCGGGCAGCCTGGGCGCCAGCCGCTGGCAGACCATCATCCGCGTGATCCTGCCCTCGCTCGCGCCGGCGCTGCTCACCGGGCTCGCGCTCGCCTTTGCCCGCGCGGTCGGTGAATACGGCTCGGTGATCTTCATTGCCGGCAATCTGCCTAATGTCTCCGAGATCGCGCCACTCTTGATCGTGATCCGGCTGTCCGAATTTCGCTACGCCGACGCGACCGCCATCGCTGTGGTCATGCTCGTCGTCTCCTTCGTCATCATTTTCGCCGTCAACCGGCTCCAGCGCTGGGCGCGGAGCCGAATCCCGGCGCGCTGAGGAGGATGCGATGACGATGCAGATCGCAGACTCCGTGTCGCTCTCGGCTCCCGACGCCAAGGCACGTGCGAAAGCACGGGCACATGCGGCGGCGGCGCAAGACAATTTGCGCACCGAACCGCGCGCGGTGCGCATCACCATCATCGCGCTGGCGATGATCTTTCTTTCCGTCTTCGTCGTGCTGCCGCTGGTGGTCGTGTTCGCGCAGGCCTTTTCGAAGGGAATCCTCGCCTATCTCTCCGCGCTCGCCGAGCCGGAGGCGCTGGCCGCGATCAAGCTGACGTTGATCGTCGCGGCGATCTCGGTCGGCCTCAACCTTGTCTTCGGCCTCGTTGCCGCCTGGGCGATTGCAAAATTCGATTTCCCGGGCAAGACCTTCCTGATCACGCTGATCGACCTGCCGTTTTCGGTCAGCCCGGTGATCTCCGGTCTCGTCTTCGTGCTGCTGTTCGGCGCGCAGGGTTATTTCGGCGGCTGGCTCAGGGATCACGACATCCAGATCCTGTTCGCCGTGCCCGGCATTGCGCTCGCCACCACCTTCGTGACCTTCCCGTTCGTCGCGCGCGCGCTGATCCCCCTGATGCAGGAGCAGGGCACGCAGGAGGAGGAGGCCGCGGTTTCGCTCGGCGCTTCGGGCTTGCAGACCTTCTTCCGCGTCACCCTGCCCAACATCAAATGGGGCGTGCTCTATGGCGTCCTGCTCTGCAATGCGCGCGCGATGGGCGAGTTCGGCGCGGTCTCCGTCGTCTCAGGCCATATCCGCGGTGAGACCAACACGATGCCGCTGCTGGTCGAGATCCTCTACAACGAATACCAGTTCGTCGCCGCCTTCGCGATCGCCTCGCTGCTGGCGATGCTGGCGCTGATCACGCTGATCGCAAAGACGGTTCTCGAACGTCACCTCGACGAAGGAGACGACGCAAGTGACCATTGAAGTCAAAAATCTCGTCAAGAAGTTCGGCAGTTTTGCCGCCCTCGACGGCGTCGACCTCAAGGTCGACAATGGTGAATTGCTGGCGCTGCTCGGTCCGTCAGGCTCCGGCAAGACCACGCTGCTGCGGATCATCGCCGGCCTCGACTGGCCTGATTCCGGCGAGGTCTCCTTCAATGGCGAGGACGCGCTGGCGCAGGGCGCGCGCGAGCGGCATGTCGGCTTCGTGTTCCAGCATTACGCGCTGTTCCGCCACATGACCGTGTTCGAGAACGTCGCCTTCGGCCTGCGCGTGCAGCCGCGCGCGGTACGCAAGGACGAAGCCGCGATCCGGGCGCGGGTCAAGGAGCTGCTCGACCTCGTTCAGCTCGACTGGCTCGCCGACCGCTATCCGAGCCAGCTCTCCGGCGGCCAGCGCCAGCGCATTGCGCTCGCCCGCGCGCTCGCGATCGAGCCGCGCATCCTCTTGCTCGACGAGCCCTTCGGCGCGCTCGATGCCAAGGTGCGGAAAGAACTGCGCCGATGGCTGCGCTCGCTGCATCACGAGATCAACGTCACCTCCATCTTCGTCACCCACGACCAGGAGGAGGCGCTCGAAGTCGCCAACCGCGTCGTCGTCATGGACAAGGGCAGGATCGAGCAGATCGGCTCGCCCGACGACGTCTATGAGACCCCGGCGACGGCCTTCGTGCACGGCTTTATCGGCGAGTCCATCGAACTGCCGGTTCAGGTCGAAGGCGGCGTGATCAGGCTGGGTGACCGGCCGCTCACCCTCGCGGCGGACGGGCTTGCGCCTGGCGCGTCAAAGCTGTTCGTGCGGCGACATGACATGCTGGTCGGGCCCCCCGGCAGCGGCGCCTTCGAGGGCGCGGTTCAACACGTCCGCAATTTCGGTCCCGTGCAGCGTGCCGAGGTCGCATTGTCGGGCGGCGAGACCATCGAGATCGACGCCCCCCGCGACAAGGAACTGCGCGCCGGCGACACCATCGGCCTCGAGCCGCGCCGTTACCGGATATTTGCGGGCTAACGCTCTGTCATTCCGGGGCGATGCGAAGCATCGAACCCGGAATCTCGAGGTTATCGCGCGAGAGTCTCAGGTGCGCGATTGCGCACCACAGTTCAGCGCTACGCGCTGCCCCGGAATGACAGGAACGATTTTCTTCAAAATTCACCTTTCAGCCACGGTTGGTATGCAACAACGGCCCCTCATTCGGGGGCTTTACATGCGCGCTGCGGCCGCAATTCTCATCACTTTGCTGCTTGCCGGCTGTGCCGGCAACGAGGCACCGGTCCAGCAGCCGTCCATGTATGCCGATATGGCGGTCCCGGGCTCCAAGCTCGATGCGCAGGCGGCAGCCATCATGATCTCGCAATACCGCCAGAACAACGCCCTCGGCACCGTCGTCATCGACCCTGACCTGATGCGGCTCGCCGAATCCCAGTCCCAGGCTATGGCTGCGGCCAACAAGATGGATCACGACGTCCGCGCGCCGCTGGCCAAGCGCCTTGCCACCGGCGGCTATCCCGCCACCGTTGCCGTCGAGAACGTCTCGGCCGGCTATCATACGCTGGCGGAAGCGTTTTCCGGCTGGCGCGATTCGCCGCCCCACCGCGCCAACATGCTCAAGGGCGGTGTCACAAAATTGGGCATCGCGGCGAGCTATGCTCCCGGCACCAAATACAAGGTGTTCTGGACCATGATCCTGGCCTCGACCGAGCCCCGATAAGCCAGACTTGATCCGGGATGCATTGACGCCGCGGCGGAGGGTCGCCACGGTGGCTCGCCTTTTGCTATTGTTCCTGCATGATCGATCATAGCCCGGAATCCGCCAGCATCCCCGCGAATGCGCAACGCGTCCTGGTCCTTCAGGGCGGCGGCGCGCTTGGCTCCTATCAGGCCGGCGCCTATCAGGCGCTGTGCGGCCACGGTTTCGAGCCGGAATGGGTCGCCGGCATCTCGATCGGCGCGGTCAACGCCGCCATCATCGCCGGCAACGAGGGCCCGACGCGCGTCAAGCGGCTCAAGGAATTCTGGGAGATGGTCTCCGCGCCGGTGCCGTGGAAACCGATCGGCAAGAGCGACCACAGCCGCGAGCTGTTCAATTCGACCAGTGCCGCGCTGATCGCGACCTTCGGCGTGCCCGGCTTCTTCACGCCGCGGATTCCGCCGGCGCCGCTCTGGCCGCCCGGCAGCCCGCAGGCCGAGAGCTATTACGACACCGCACCGCTGAAGAAGACGCTGGAGCGTCTGGTCGATTTCGACCGCATCAACGATTTGAAGACGCGCCTGTCGGTCGGCGCGGTCGGCGTCACCTCCGGCAACTTCAAATATTTCGACAATTACGAGTTCAAGAAGCTCGGCAAGACCATCGGCCCCGAGCACATCATGGCCTCCGGCGCGCTGCCGCCCGGCTTTCCATCCGTGATGATCGAGGGCGAGCATTATTGGGACGGCGGCATCGCCTCCAACACGCCGCTCGACTACGTGCTCGACGCCGAGGTCGATCGCGACATGCTGATCTTCCAGGTCGACCTGTTTTCCGCGCGCGGCGATCTGCCGACCTCGCTGCTGGAGGCCGCCGAGCGCGAGAAGGACATCCGCTATTCCAGCCGCACGCGGATGAACACCGACAAGAACAAGCAGATCCACAACGCCCGCAGGGCGGTGCGCGACCTGATCGGCAAATTGCCGGATTATCTCAAGAACGATCCTTCCGTCGAATTCCTGGCGAAGGTGTCGCGCGAAAGCACCGTCACCGTCGTGCATCTGATCTACCGCAGCAAGAACTACGAATCCTCGTCCAAGGATTACGACTTCTCGCACGTCGCCATGGTCGAGCATTGGGAGGCCGGCGTGCGCGACGTGCATCTGTCGATGCGCCACAAGGACTGGCTCGAGCGGCCGCAGTCCGGTGAGACCATGGTGACCTACGATCTCACGGGGGACGTCACCGCGCCCCCGGCAAAAAGGAGCGAATAGAATGGGTAGTCTGTCAGGCAAGAATGCCGTCGTGACCGGGTCCACTAGCGGCATCGGGCTCGCCTATGCACGCGCCTTCGCCGCCGCCGGCGCCAATGTCGTCATCAACGGCTTCGGCACGCCGGAGGACATTGAGAAGGAGCGCGCGAAGATCGAGGCGGACTTCAAGGTGAAGGCGATCTATTCGCCCGCCGACATGACCAAGCCGGCCGAGATCGCCGGCATGATCGCGCTCGGCGAGAAGACCTTTGGTTCAGTCGACATCCTCGTCAACAATGCCGGCATCCAGTTCGTCTCGCCGATCGAGGAGTTTCCGCTCGAGAAGTGGGACCAGATCATCGCCATCAACCTGTCCTCGGCCTTCCACGCCATCCGTGCCGCCGTGCCCGGCATGAAGAAGAAAGGCTGGGGCCGCATCATCAACACGGCATCGGCGCATTCGCTGGTCGCCTCGCCCTTCAAGTCGGCCTACGTCTCGGCCAAGCACGGCATCGCAGGCCTGACCAAGACCGTGGCGCTGGAGGTCGCGACCCACAAGATCACCTGCAACTGCATCAGTCCCGGCTACGTCTGGACCCCGCTGGTGGAGCGGCAGATCCCCGACACGATGAAGGCGCGCAATCTGACGCGCGAGCAGGTCATCAACGACGTTCTGCTCGACGCGCAGCCGACCAAGGAGTTCGTGACGTCCGAGCAGGTCGCCGCATTGGCGCTGTTCCTGTGCGGCGATGATGCCGCCCAGATCACCGGCACCAATCTCTCGATCGATGGCGGCTGGACGGCGGAGTAACGGCTCGATGCCGTAGGGTGGGTTAGCCCTGCAGATACGCGAAGCGTATCTGCTCGGCGTAACCCACCACTTCTGTTACCCGAGGAAACAAAAGAGGTGGGTTACGCCTTCGGCTAACCCACCCTACGAAACCGAGAAGGAGGCGTCCGCTGCCGCTCAATGCGTCCAGGCCAGCGCCGTCACGAACGCCGACGACAGGTTCAGCTCCGCAAACATGATCTTGCCTGCGACCACGAACAGCACGCTGGCAAGCGTCAGCCGCAGCACCGTCTCCGGCACCCGCGTCGCGCTGTAGCTGCCGATGATGATGCCGGGCAGCGAGCCCATCAGCAGCACGCCCATCAGGGCCCAATCCACGTCGCCGAGCGCCCAGTGCCCGATGCCGGCGACCAGCGTCAGCGGCACCGCATGGGCGATGTCGGAGCCGACGATGGTCGCCATGGGCAGGCGGGGGTAGAGCAGCAGCAGCACGGTCACGCCGACCGCACCGGCGCCCACCGACGAAATCGACACCAACACGCCGAGCACGATTCCGGTGACGACGGTGGCAATCGCGGTGGTGCGCTCGTCGACCTGTTCGAGCCGGCCGCGATAACGCTCCATGATCGATTTGCGGAAGATCAGCGAGGTCGCGGTCAGCAGCAACGCAAAGCACAGCACCAGATTAACCAGGCTGCGCTCGGAATCGCTTCTGAGGTCGAGCTTCCACAGCACCAGCAGCGTCACTGCGCTCGCGGGAATGCTGCCGCAGGCGAGCCGCAGCACCGCCGGCCAGTGCACGCTGCGCGACCAGCCATGCACCACGCTGCCGCCGGTTTTGGTGGCGGCGGCATAGAGCAGATCGGTGCCGACCGCGGTGGAGGGATGAACACCGAACAGCAGGATCAGCAGCGGCGTCATCAGGGAACCGCCGCCCACGCCGGTCATCCCGACGAGCAGGCCGACGCCGAAACCGGAGGCGACGTAGAGTGGATCGATCATGTCTGGAGAATCTTAGGTTGATCTCGTCGGTTGAGCAATACGACGTAGAATAAACTTTCCCCGGGGCGCAACCGCTTGGGCGGAATAAGAAAAATTGTGCTGCGTGTCGGAAATGGAGAGGTGTTTCCGGTTGTTCCCAGGCGCACTGCGAAACAGTCGTTCCCCACGGGGAGTGAGCAAGGGCGGCGCCGTAATACCTATTTACCAAACGCCAGCACGTGCAGCCCCAACCGCTGTCGCACGATCCAGAACAGCAGCACCGTCTCGAAGGTGAGCGAGATCGAGGTCGCGGCCGCGGCGCCGTGGCCGCCGTAGCGCGGCACGAGTGCGATGCAGAGCACGAGGTTCATCACGAAGGCCAATGCATAAGCGAGCGCGCAGATCTTCTGCTGGCCGAGCATGTTGAGCAGCCGCTCGACCGGTCCGATCGCGGAGCGCACCACGAGCCCGATCGCTGCGACGAACATGATGTCGTAGCCGACCACGAATTGCGGCCCGAACAGCCAGAGCAGCGGCTTGCCGAGCGCGAGCAGCACGATGGTCGCCGCCAGCGACGGCCAGAACGTCCAGTTGATCGCATGTGTCACATAGGCCGACAGGCGTGCCTTGTCGCCGCTGGCGTTGTATTCGGCGAAGCGGTGCGCCGTAGTCGCCGACATCGCGTAGTGGATGAACGAGACCAGCGCCAGCGTCTTTACCACCGCGAAATAGACGCCGACCTCGTCGGAGGGGCGGAACTGCTGCAGCACCAGCACGTCGGTGTAGGACAGCAGCAGGTAGAAGCTCTCGACCAGCAGGATCGGCAGCGAGACGGCGA
>NZ_AJQF01000364.1:0-12885 GCF_000261705.1 Bradyrhizobium genomosp. III
GCGCGATATGGCCGGCGAGCTTGCGGTTCAGCACCACCATCTGCCCGGTCATCGCGATCCACACTGCGCCGGCGCTCGCAATCATCGCGGCGACGGCGCCGAGATGGTAGCCGAGCAGGAAGGCGATGGCCGTGATGCCGATGATCAGCCCCTGGCGGATGATGAATTGCGGCATCAGGCCGAGTTGCATCCAGTCATGCGAGCGCGCGATGCCGTCCTGGGTGTTGGCGACGACGAAGGCGGGCAGCGTCATGCAGCCGATATAGAGTGGCAGCTCCTCGGCCGGGTCGATCCAGGGCGACAGCAGCCTGACGATGCCGGCAAGAGCGAGCGAGACCAGCGTGGACACCGCGAAGGTCAGCCAGCGGCTGCCGGAGAGAAAGCCGCGCAGCAGCGCCTGCTCGCCGCTGGTGCGATACTCCGGAATGATTTTCTGCGCCGAGGCCGAGATGCCGAAATCCATCATGCTGCCGAGCAGCAGCACCCAGGTCCAGACATACACGTAGATGCCGTAGTCGGAGGTGCCCATCCAGCGCGCGAGCAGGACCTGCGAAAAATAGGCAAGGCCCGCGCTGATGACCCGGATGATGAAGATGGTGCCGGCCAGCCGCCGCGTCAGCGATGCCTCGCTCGGGCCGCCCGTCAGCCTGGCCCGCAGCCGCGCGATCAGCCCGGCCGGTCCGGTCGTTGCAGGTTCTGCATCCATCACGGCCAATTAAAGTCCCCAGGCTACCGCATGACGCAGGCTTGCTGCGGTGGCCCTGGGGCTTAGCAACCATTCGTTAAGATTCGGTTGGGTGGCGTTCCATACTCGGTGTCGTCCCGGACGAGCGAAGCGAAGATCCGGGACCCATAACCCCGAGAAGAAGTTGTGGGCGAGCTGGTCACTCCGAGTCTTCGCCAAACCACGCCTGTGGCCATGGGTCCCGGATCGGCGCGCGCTGAGGCGCGCTTGTCCGGGACGACAGCTGAAAGTGGGGCGCGAGCCGTGCAACTTCCTCGCGCTAACCGGTACTCACTCCAAATTCGTATTGAACTCGTACGCCTTGTCCGGCCCGACCAGCGTGAATTTCAACGCCGCGCCCTCCGGCTTGGCGCCAGGCGGCAGGCCGTCGAGCTCGAACGAAAATCGCTTCACCCCTGGCGGGCTCTGCTCGACCGGAGCCGGAATCGGCAGCGCCCAGTCGGGCGTCGGACCTTCCACGAACAGATTGACGTCGCGCGCATCCGGCGTGACCACGTCGACCGTCACCTTGGTGGCGCCGTCGCGCTTGACGTCGCGGATGGTGAGTGGATTGGGATCGCCGATATTGGCGGGCTTCGGCACGGTGTCGAGGGCCGCACGTAGATTGGCATCCTCGGTCGAGGCCACGCTGTTGAAGCCGAGCTCGGCGCTGGCCTCGACCGGAATGCAGAGTTTTTCGCACACCGCGTAATTGATCTCTGCGCGCAGGGTCACGGGCTTGTCGGCCGCCTTGGCGACGATGCGCAGGGGCAGCACGATCTGGTTGTGATAGCCGATCGAATGGCCGCCGGCGCCGTCGTTGAATTTCAGCGGCGCAGGCCACATCACCGTCACCGCCTCGACATTGTCCGACTTGGAAAAATCGAACCGCGGCGGGACACCGGAATCGCCGGGGGAGCGCCAATAGGTCTTCCACCCCTGCTGGAGCTGGATGGCGATACCGCCGAGCAGGACGGCGCCGCTGCGCGATCCCGCCAATAGCCGCACCGCGGAATGTCCGTCGCGCTGCCACGGCGAGGCGTCATCGGCCCGGGCTACGATGGCCAGCGACGACGCAAACAGGGTTGTCGCGACGCCAATCGCCGCACGTAGGGGAACTCTTGTGAGCATGGCACGTCTTTACAGGGTCGCCCTGAGGCAAACCATTGAATTGCTTGTGATGGATGCACTTGAATCAAGTCTCTGCAAGCCTTGATTTGACAGCGGCCCGGCCCGACATCAGGATAGGAATTGAAACCGGAGTGCTTAACCGATGGCTCCCACAGGCAAGAGGACGGGCGAAAGCACCCGCAGCGCGGGACCCGTGCTCCCTAATTCGGCCGGTTATCTCGACGGCCGGCTCTTGATCGCGATGCCGGTGATGGGCGATTCCCGCTTCGAACGCTCGGTGATCTATCTCTGCGCCCATTCGGCGGAGGGAGCGATGGGCATCATCGTGAACCACCCGGCTGGCAGCATCGACTTCCCCGAACTCTTGCAGCAGCTCGGCATCATCAAGAAGGGCGAGCACATCAAGCTGCCGGAGAACGCCGAAAGCATGAAGGTGCTGCGCGGCGGCCCGGTCGACACGGGGCGCGGCTTCGTGCTGCATTCCAGCGACTTCTATATCGAAAACGCGACGTTGCGGATCGACGACGGCGTCTGCCTCACGGCGACCGTCGACATCCTGCGCGCGATCGCCAACGGCTCCGGCCCCAAGCACGCCATCCTCGCGCTCGGCTATGCCGGCTGGGCGCCGGGCCAGCTCGAGACCGAGATCCAGAGCAACGGCTGGCTGCATTGCGATGCGGATGCGGATCTGATCTTCGGAGACGACGTCGACGACAAGTACGGACGCGCCCTGCGCAAGATCGGCATCGACCCCGGCATGCTCTCGAACGAGGCCGGGCACGCGTAGCTGGCTAGTAGCTGTTGCAACAACCTCCCGTGTCGTCCCGGACAAGCGGAGCTTCTGGCAACGCGTAGCGTTGTCCAGAGCGAAGCGCAGATCCGGGACCCATAACCCCAGGCCGGAATTAGAGCGTGGGAACTTAACTCCGAGTCTTCGTCAAACCACTGCCTGTGGTTATGGGTCCCGGATCTGCGCTTCGCTTTGCTACGCTTGTCCGGGACGACGGCCGAATTTGTGGCTACTCCAATGCCACTCACTCCGCCGCCTGCTGCTGCACCGTCGGCTCCGTCCCCGCCACCGTCGCGCGGCGCATGTCGCGAGGTTGCGACTGGTCGTAGCGGCGAACGCGGTGCATGGTCTGGCGGTTGTCCCACATCACGAGGTCGTGCAGCTTCCATTTGTGGACGTAGACGTACTCTCCTTGCGTTGCGTGCTCGTTGAGATCGCGCAGCAACAGGCGGCCCTCGGGCACGCTCATGCCGACGATCTTGCCGGCATGCGATGACAGATACAGCGACTTGCGGCGATGCACGGGATGCGTCCGCACCAGCCTTTGCAGCACCGGCTTGAACATCTCCTTCTCATCCTCGGTGTATTCGGTGAAGCCGAGCGATCCCCGCGAATACATCAGCGAGTGCTCGCAGATGAGATCGTCGATCTCCGCCTTGGTGTCGTCGTCGAGCGCGTCATAGGCGGCGCGCATGTCGGCGAATTCGGTGTTGCCGCCCTTCGGGTTCACGACCCGCGCCGACAGCAGCGAGAATTTTGCAGGGATGGGCCGGAACGAGCTGTCGGAGTGCCACAGGCAATTGCCGAGGTTGAACAGATTGGCGCGGCTGTCTTTCGGCAGCGGCTTGCCGTCCTTGCCGAGGTTGGAGACGTCGTTCAGGCCCGAGTTGAGGCGGTGTTCGCTGGCCTTGGTAATGTTGCCGCCACGCGCATCCTCACGCTGACCAAAGTTCAGCGCAAAGGCCATCTGCTGCTCGTCGGTGATGTCCTGGTCGTGGAAAACCAGCACCGCGTATTTGTCCATGGCGGCCTCGACCTCGCGCGCCTCGACCTCGGTCAGAGGCTTTCGCAAATCGAGGCCGGAAACCTCGCCGACAAAATGCTTCTGAAGCTGCCGGATGGCGATCGTCATGGCGTTTTCTCCCGCATGTGCGAGCGGTTGGCCCCGCTCTGTCGGCGAAAAAGCTACTCTCGCACTCGCCGTTGTCAACGCTCGGCGCGCATGGCTCTCACGCGTTGCGCGCCATCAGACCGCCGTCGACCGGGATCACCGCGCCGGTGAGGAAGGACGCCGCCGGCAGGCACAGGCTCAGCGTCATATGCGCGACCTCCTCGGGATCGCCGTAGCGGCCGAGTGCGGTGCGGCGCTTGGCGTAGATCGTCTTGTGCTCCTCCGAGATGCGGTCGGTGATTGCGGTGCGGATCGGACCCGGGCAGATGCAGTTGACGGTGATGCCCTCGCGGCCGAGCTCGACGGCAAGCGAGCGCGTGAGGCTCGCCACGCCGCCCTTCGCCGCCGAATAGGGGCTATGCAATGCGGTGGCGCCGAGGGCCTCGGTCGAGGCGATGTTGACGATGCGCGGGCTCTTCGATTTGCGCAGGTAAGGCAGTGCCGCGCGGATGATGCGCGGATGCGCCGTCAGCATCACGGCGATGCCCTTTGCCCAGGCGTCCTCATAGGCCTCGTCGTCGATCGCGACGCGCACGGAGATGCCGGCATTGTTGACGACGATATCGAGCCCGCCGAAATGTGCCGCGACATCATTCACCACGCGCTTGATCTCGGTGCCATCGGCGACGTCGAGCTTCCAGGCTTTTGCCGAACCGCCGCTCGCGGCGATCTCCTTCGCGACGGCGAGCGCGCCTTGCTCATCATAGTCGGTGACGGCAACGTTCGCGCCCTCCGCGGCGAACACGTAGGCGGTGGCGCGCCCCATGCCGCTGGCTGCGCCGGTGACGAGAACGGTCAGGCCCTTTACGGACCGGCTGAGCCGTTTGAACTCGGACATGCTGTTTCCTCGCGCCCTGCTTGTTCTTGTTATGATTGACAAGGCTGGCATCGATCCGCAGACAGGTCAAACAAGCAAGACAAGAGGGGAGGCCGCGATGGCGAACGAGCTCGATTTCTCAGGCAGGCAGGTGCTGGTGGTCGGCGGTTCCAGCGGGATCGGCAACGGCATCGCGCAAGCGTTTCGCACGAGGGGCGCGCATGTCGCGGTTTGCGGCACGCGTGCGCAGCCAAAGGATTATTCGATCGAGGAAGGTTCTGATCTCACGGGTCTGTCTTACGCGCAGCTCGACGTCAGCAACCCCAGTGCGATCGAGGCATTCAAGCCGTCCTTCGAACGGCTCGACGTGCTCGTGCTGGCGCAGGGCGCCGTGCTCTATCGCCGCGGCGAATTCGAGATGATCGGCTTTCGCAAGGTGGTCGAGGTCAATTTGATGAGCCTGATGGCCTGCGCCACGCGATTTCATTCCATGCTGCGGGATGCGAAGGGGTCGCTGATCATGGTGTCCTCGACCGCGGCCTATCATTCCACCATGGGCAATCCCGCCTATAACGCCTCGAAGACCGGTGCAGTCGGATTGACGCGGACGTTGGGCGAGGCCTGGGCCGAGGATGGCATCCGTGTCAACGGCATCGCGCCGGGACTCGTCGACACCAAGATGACGAAGGTGACGACCGACAATCCCAAGCGGCTCGAAGGCGCACTATCACGCATTCCGCTGCGGCGCCTGGGAACGCCGGCCGACATGGCGGGTGCGGCCCTGTTCCTGGCCTCGCCGCTATCGTCCTACATCGTCGGACAGACGCTGGTCGTCGATGGCGGGCTGATCCTGTAGATGGGGTGAGCGCAGCGATACCCGGGAACGGTGTAAGCAAAGTCCCGGATGTCGCGGAGCCTGTCATCGGGACGGCGCTTCGCGCCGATCCGTTGGCTTATCCGGGCTGCGCACTACGCCTTCTACACTTTCGTCATGATTTGGAACTGCGCCGCGCCTGATCGGTTACTTCGGCTGACCACCGAGGAGGATCATCATGGACACGGATCGGATTGTTGGATCGGCCAAGGAATATGCCGGACGCGCGGAAGGCGCGGTCGGAGACATGGCAGGCGATGCGAAGACGCAGGCATCGGGCAAGGCGCGGGAAGCCGCGGGCACGGTGCAGAATCTCTACGGCCAGGCCAAGGATGCCGTACGCGAGGCCGGCGAGACTGCGGCAGACTACGCCAAGGACGCCTACGACAACAGCGGCGAGACTCTTCGCGATGGTACGCAGGCATTGTCGAAGAAGGTGCAGGACAATCCGCTCGGCGCGCTGCTGGTCGCCGGCGGCATCGGTTTCGCGCTCGCGCTTCTGATGTCGCGACCTGCACGCCGTCCGCCGACGCGCTGGCGCTATTAGGATTTGTGACCAAGTCCCGTAACTAACGCCCGAACTCTCGTGCCCCGGACGCAATGCGGCCTAGGCGATGCGTAGCATCGTCCGGCAAAGCCGCATTGCTGAGCCGGGGCTCGTTCTTTTGTAAGCGCCGCTCAAGCTGGGTCCCGGCTCTGAGCAGCAGCATTACACGCTGCTGCCCGTCCGGGACACGCGAGCAACTCCGGGAAGAGCAACTCCGGGAACTACCGGAACATCTCCGCCGAGCGCCCGACGCTGCCGGGCGGACGCGGAATCCCTGGATTGGCGTTCGGATTTGGGTTGCGCGGCGCAGGCGCCAGTTGACGCGGTGCTGGCGCCGGCTGCGGAGAGCCGAAGCCGAAGAAATCGCGGAACGACGGCTGGGCCTGTGCCGGCTGCTGCACCACCGGCGGCTTCTTCGGCGCGAGCTTTGGCGGCGCGATCGCCGCGGCTGCGCCCGGCGATGCGGAAGGCGCGCCGCCGTCGGGCGTTGTCGCGGCCATCGGCGTATCGCCCTTGGCCTGCTCGCGGCCGACTTCGCGGCGCGGCCAGGCATAATCGTCGGCCCGGCCGGCTGGAGCGGCCAGCGGCTCGCCCTTCACCATCGTCTTCGCAGCCAGCGCATCGACGGCGGCGGGACGCGAGCCCGGGCCGCCCAGCAATTGATCGGTCGAGATCGAGGCCGCAACCAGCGGCACGATCGGCCCCGCCAGCGGCCGCGGTGCGGGTTTGCCGGGCTCGGCGCTGGTGTCGGGCGTCGCCGGCTCGCTCGGCAGCGCGATCGGGCCGGAGCGTCCTGCCAGCAGGCGCGTGATCTCGCGCTCGACGTAATGCGCGAGCTTGCGCGCGCCCGGCTTTGTGAAGAAGACGCCGTCAGAGCTGCGGAGCTGACGGATCTGGCCTTCGAAGTCCGGACCCTTCTGAAGGAAGCGACCGGCCTCGTCGACAAACCCGTCCCAGACGTCGACATAGGTAATGCCGGCCTTGGCCGCGCCTTCGCGATAGAGCGAATCCAGGAACAGCATGTCCGCCGTGCCCTTCTGCCCGCGGATGGCGGGAAGGCCGACCCACAGCACCGGCACGCCCTTCGTCTTGAGGACGTTAGCGAGCTCCTCGATCTTCTTGCCGTAGAGCTCGACCCAGCGGTCGTCGCGGAATTCGTAGAGGCCGTTCGGATTGCGGGCCGTCTTTTCGGGCGCGGCCGCCGGCGCATCGGCATTGTCGGCGTCGTCCTGCGGCAGATCAGCATCGGCAGGCTTGTCGTCGGGCTTGGCGGCGGTGTCGTTGCCGGGCTTGGCGTCCCCCGGCTTCGCTGGCTGTTTGGCGCGCGCGCCCTTGTCGTTCTTCTTGTCCTTGTCTGCGGCGGCCTTGTCCGTCTTGTCGGCGACGGGCTCGCGGATCGCGCTGCGGTCGTTGAGGCCCAGCATGACGACGATCACGTCGGGCTTTTCGGTCTCGAGGATGCCCCTTGCGGCAGTCGTCCAATCCGCGGGCTCGCCGCGCGGCTGGTACTTGATCAGGCCTGACGTGGTCTTGTGCTTGCGGATCACGCCCATGTCGGGCTGCTCGGTGTAGGCGTCTTCCAGGCCATAGGCGAGCCAGTCGGCCATGGCGTCGCCGATCACCAGCACGTTCTTCTCAGGGATGGTGTCGCGCTTGGCTGGCGCCGGCGCGCGCGAAAAATCCTGGCGTGGCGCCTGCGGCTGTTGCTGCTGGAACGGCGCGAAGAAGTCGCCGCCGAACCAGCCGCCGCCACCGCCACCGCCCCGTTGTGGTGGCGGAGCCGAACGCTGCGGCGGGCCGCCGAAGCCGGGGAAGTTGAAGAACTGCGCCGAGGCAGGCCCTGCGACCGAGACCAGAATCGCAAGCGCCGTCCCCAGCGCGATCAACGGGCCGGTCTCGGTCAGCGCCTTGAACAGGGACTTCGGCTTCGACATGCGATCTCGGGCCAACGCAATGGGGATCGGAGGTAGCTCAATATAATAACGGAATCAGGCGCCAAACGGGCAAATTCCGTTGCAGATTCTTGAACCCATACACCGGGGAACAGCCGCCTACGTCAAGGCTGCCTGCCAAAATCCCCGTTCAGGGTTACTTTCGGCGCGATTTTACCGTCCGCGCAGCCGTTCCAGTGCGTCCGAGGAGGCAAAACCGTCCGCGGGCACTCCGATCGAGGCCTGGAAATTGCGCAGGGCTTCCCGGGTCTGGCCGCCGAACTGGCCGTCCGGGGTGCCCTTGTAGAAGCCGCGCTGGGCCAGCAGCTGCTGCAGCTCCAGCCGCTCGGTGCGCGACAGCTCGCGCTCCTGCCGCGGCCAGGGCTGCACGAAGGGCTGCCCTCCGCGCAGGCGGTCGGCGAAATGGCCGATCGCCAGCGCATAGGCCTCGGCCGGGTTGTATTTCATGATGACGCGGTAATTCTGCAGCATCAGGAAGCCGGGCCCCTGCGCGCCGGCGGGGGCCAGCAGATAGGCTTTCTCCGCCGGATGCGGGAACGGCTGGCCCGTCGCCCGCTTCAGCCCGAGCTTCTCCCATTGCGCGATCGTCATCGCCTTGGCGCGGTCGGCCAGCATGTAGTTGAACCCCTGGGGCACCACGACCTCAAAGCCCCAGGTCTGACTGGCCTGCCAGCCGTCCTTCTTCAGGTTGTTGGCGGTCGATGCGATCAGGTCGGTCGGATTGTCGACGACGTCGCGCCGCCCGTCGCCATCGCCGTCGACAGCAAAGCGCTTGAACGCGGTCGGCATGAACTGGGTCGGGCCGAACGCGCCGGCCCAGGAGCCGCGCATCTGCTCCGGCCTGAGGTCGCCGCGGTTGAGGATCTCCAGCGCGGAGAGGAACTCGTCCTTGAAATAGGCCTGGCGGCGGCCGATGCAGGCGAGCGTCGCGGTCGATTGCAGCACGCTGCGATCGCCCATCTGCGTCGAGTAATTGGACTCGATGCCCCAGATCGAGGCGATGATGAAGCGGTCGACGCCAGTGGCCTTTTCGGTGGCGTCGAACTGCGCCTTGTACTTGGCGAGGATCTCGCGGCCCTTGGCGAGGCGGTTGTCGTTCACGAGGATGTCGAGATAGTCCCAGATCGATTTTGTGAACTCCGGCTGCGAGTCCATCAGGTCCATGATGCGCAGATCGGGTGAGAGCCCGGCCGTGAAGCGCTGGAAGTTTTCCTGGGTGATGTTGCGCCGTGCGGCATCGGGCCACATCGCGGCAACGCAATTGCTGAAATTGCCGGCGGCCTCGCGGATCGCCGCGGCCGTCATCAGCGGATGGCCGGAAGCCCCGTCCTCACCGCTCCAGGGGAGAGCGCCGCCGGGACCGGGCGCAGGTTGCGAGGGCGCAGCGTTGGGGCCCGAGAAGATGCCGCCGAACAGATTGGACAGGCCGTTCTGCGCCTGGGCGTGCGCGCTGACGGGCAGCAGCAGAGCGGCCGCGATCATCGCCGCGCCGGTCACGGATCCTGCCCGTCTTGCCTGCCCTGCCACCAATTGCATCATGTCCCACCCATCGGCCTTCCAAAAATCTGCCATCAGGAGGCCCGGTTACCGTTGCCAATAGCTTAACAAACGTGAAATTTTGGTGGCGGCCTTTTTCTTAACTCTGCGCGGGTGAGGCCCCACATCCGCCTTTGTTGGCGGCTGCAAACAGGCTAGCAAGATGCCATTGCTCCGTTCCGCCGTTCCCATGTGCCCCCAGGTATTCGATCAATCACATGAAAATTCGCAAAGCCGTATTCCCCGTCGCCGGCCTCGGCACCCGTGTCCTGCCCGCCACCAAGGCGATGCCGAAGGAAATGCTGACCATCGTCGACAAGCCGCTGATCCAGTACGTCTATGACGAGGCGAGGGAGGCCGGCATCGAGCACTTCATCTTCGTCACCGGCCGCAACAAGAATGTCATCGAAGATCACTTCGACCGGATGTTCGAGCTCGATGCGACGCTCAGCCAGCGCGGCAAGAAGGCCGAGCAGGAGATTTTGGCGCAGAACCAGCCTGAAGCCGGCGCCGTCAGCTTCACCCGCCAGCAGGCGCCGCTCGGCCTCGGTCACGCGGTCTGGTGCGCGCGCGACATCGTCGGCAACGAGCCGTTCGCCGTCGTGCTGCCCGACGAGCTCGTGCTCAACTCGCCCGGCTGCCTCAAGCAAATGATCGAGACGGCGTCGACGCTCGGCGAGAAATCCAACCTGGTCGCGGTCGAGGCGGTGCCCGACCATCTCACCCATCAATACGGCATCTGCGGCGTCGGCAAGCGCAACGGCAAGATGTTCGAGGTCGACGGCATGGTCGAGAAGCCGGCCAAGGGCACCGCGCCCTCCAATCTCTCGATCACCGGCCGCTACATCCTGCAGCCTGAGATCTTCAAGATCCTCGAGACACAGGAGCGCGGCGCCGGCGGCGAGATCCAGCTCACCGACGCCATGATCGGCCTTGCCAAGTCGCAGAAGTTCTACGGCGTCGAGTTCGAGGGCGAGCGCCATGATTGCGGCTCCAAGCCCGGCTTCCTCCGCGCCAACATCGCCTACGGCCTGAAGCGCCCGGAGCTGCGGGACGGGCTGATCGCGGAGATGAAGAAGTATCTGGGGCAGTAGTCGCTACACTCTCGGTGTCGTCCCGGCGAAGGCCGGGACCCATACCGCGTGATTCATCGATTGCAGTCGGTAGCAGTACCGAACTGCGAGTCTTCGCCAAACTCTTCCCTGTGGCTTGGGTCCCGGCCTTCGCCGGGACGACACCGGGGATGTGGCGCGCGGCTCCGCTTACAACACTCACGCCACCAGCGACAGCTTCGGCAGGCTCGCAACCACGGACTGATTGCGTCCGCCCGCCTTCGCCGCATAGAGCGCCTTGTCGGCGGCGGCGACCAGGATCGCCCAGTCCATGCCGGCGGTGGGAACGAGGCTGGCGACGCCGCAGGAGACCGTCAACATCACCTCGTCGTCAGACCAGCCCTGCACCTTGAGGCGGATCGTCTCGGCGACCTTGAAGGCGTCGGTCGCAGAGGTGTTGGGGAGCAGCACCGCGAATTCCTCGCCGCCATAGCGCGCGGCGCAGTCGCCGGCCCGGCTCACCGAATCGGAAATGCAGATGGCGATGCCGACCAGCACCTGGTCGCCGGCCTGATGGCCGAACGTGTCGTTGTAGGCCTTGAAGTGATCGGCATCGATCATCAACAGCGCGACCGGCGCCTTCTGCCGCATTGCGCGCCGCCATTCGACGTCGATGACGGTATCGAACTTGCGGCGGTTCTTCAGGCCGGTGAGCGCGTCGGTCGTCGCCATCTCCTCGAGCTTGCGCTCGGCCTCGGCGCGGCGGCCGATCTCGCGCGCGAGCACCAGCGTCGATCCCAGCACGAACAGCGCGAGCGCCAGCACCACGGCGCCGATGCGATACGCCTCCTTCTGCCAGAGCGCGAAAACCGCGGTCAGCGGCTTGCCCGCCACCACGAACAGCGGCCCGTTGTCGGCGCTGCGGACATAGAGCCGCGGCGTCGGATCGACCGGGCCCTTTCCCGAATAGGCGGTGCCGACCGGGAGATTGTCGGCCTTCCACGTCCGGCGGTCGTTCAAATTGGTGCCGATGATGTCGAGATCGAACGGCCGCCGCATCATGATGGTGCGGTCACGCCTGAGCACGGTGATGGTGTCTTCAGGATCGAGATTCAGCCGCTCGAACAATTCGTGGAAATAGCTGAAGCGGATCGAGCCGGCGACGACGCCGAGGAAGCCGCCGTCGGTATCGCTGATGCGACGGCTCAGCACGATCGCGTAGGCGCCGCGGAACAGCATCGGGCGGCTGATGAACAGCCCGACGTCCGGATTGTCGCGGTGAACCCTGAAATACTCCTCCTCGCTCCGGTTCTCGGGGAGGGGATCGAGCGTGGAAGCGTCGATGGCCAGCCTGCCCTCGGCGTCGAACACCTGGATGGCGCCGAAATGCCTCGCCGTCGTCGCATGATCGAACAGGATCAGGTGACGGATCGGCTTCGACACGGTCGCGAGCTCGGGCAGCAGCATGTTGCTGGCGACCGCCTTCAGCGCCAGGTCGTAGATCTCGACGTTGCGGCTGACGTCGGACTGGATGGTGGTCGCGAGGTTCTCCAGCGTCTGGCGGGCAAGCGCCTCCTCGCCCCGGCGCATGTCGAGCATGACGTTGACGCAAATGGCGGAAAAGCCGATCACCGTCACCACGGACGAGATGATCAGCAGCTTCGCCGAAATCCGCCACGGCCGGCGGGCCATGACTTCGCGCCATCCAGACAGCATCGCTTGCTCCCGATCCCCATAGTGGATGCGCCCGAAATCTTGAGTAGTGTTTAAGGTGGAACAGCGCTGCCGTAGTGAGTTAAGAATCGGTTTACGCCGCTCACGGTTTTGGGCAGCCCGGATGTGAGCGGGCTCATTTGAGCAGGTTGGGGTTCGGACGAGAGGACAATTGTGAACGACTACGACGCGTTGCGCGACTATCTGCTGCGGCAGAAGCAGGCCGAATTCGTCCTGAGCTTCGAACAGATCGAAGAGATCATCGGCGCGGCCCTGCCGCGCGCGGCCAATCGGGCCTCATGGTGGGACAGCCTGCGCAGCCCCGACATCCAGATGCCGCAACGCGAAGCCTGCCTTGCTGCCGGGTTCAAGGCAGTGCGGATGCCGGACGGCCAGAGCGTGCGGTTCACGAAGATGAAGAAGGACGGGCGGCGGTAGCGGCGGAGCACCCGATCAGGTGGGTGAAGGTCTCTCCATGTCCAACAGTATCGTAGGGTGGGCAAAGCGAAGCGTGCCCACGACTTCTGTCGCAGTGCTGGACGAATGGTGGGCACGGCGCAAGTGCGCCTTTGCCCACC
>NZ_AJQF01000365.1:0-40247 GCF_000261705.1 Bradyrhizobium genomosp. III
GATCGACGCTGATTGACCCAGCGCTGGCGTGTTTTGCCCGTCAGGCAACCCACGATCTGGTAGCTTGGGGCCGAGCACCGGGGCCTCACCCCTTCGGCGGGGCCATTGGCTGCACGATCTCCTGGAACGGCGCCAATGCCTCGCAGCGCTCGCCGTGGGCTGCCAACGCCGGATAGCGCGACGCATCGAACAGCTGCGGATGCGCCTCGCGGGTGAAGCGGACGACGCAGGCAACCGCAACGTCGGCATGGCCGATCCGACCGCCCAGCCAGTACGGCGTCGTCACCTTGGCGCGCTCGGCCTCGAGCACGGCGAGCACGTCCGCAATCTGCGCCTGGCAGCGCGCGACCCACAACGCGAGCTGCTCCTTCCGCAGCACGCGCTCGTAGAGCAGGCTCACCGCCTTGTCACCGAGACCGGAAGCGAGCGCGCAGATGCGCAAATGCCTGCGCCGCTCGGTGCCGCTGCGCGGCAGCATCGCCTTGTCCTCGCCGACGAGTTCGTCGAGATAGTCCAGGATCACCGTGCTTTCGATCAGCGCCTCGCCGTCGTCGAGCACCAGCGTCGGCACGCGGCGCAGCGGATTGTGCGGCGCGATCTTGTCGGCGTCGCCGAAGGTCGACCACGGCCTGTGCTCGAAAGGAAGGCCGTAAAGCCGCAGCGCGATCGCGACGCGGCGGACGAATGGGGAATCATATTGGCCGATCAGGAACATGGTTTTTGCTCTTCCAGCGGTTGGACGTGGCAGGGCCGTCCAGTTCACCGCCAATGCACGCTGCCTGCAACAACTATGTTGGAACCGGAGCATTGCGCGTGACGCAACAACGGGAGATCAATAGACAATGTACCAGCCGGAGCTCCTCTCATGAATCTGCGATCTCTCCTCTCGCTCGTCCTGCTCGCAACAGCGCGCACCTCAGGATGACGGCGGAGCGTGTAGCAGCGGACGATCTTGGCCAACATGCGCTAGAGCGAGATGCGGCGACGGACCAGCCGCTCATCTGAGCTACATTGCTCACGCGCTACTCGATAACAGGCACATGCTTCGCCGCGTCCCGCGGCGCGGTGCCGTCGAGGCGCGGATCGTCGGCGATCTCGACCTGGCGGCGGAACGGGCGGAAGCCGGAGCGCTGGTAGAAGGCGACGGCGGATGGGTGGTCGAGCGTGCAGGTGTGGACCCAGACGCGGCGGACGTCGCGCGACCAAGCGAGGTCCAGCGCGCGGTTCATCAGGAAGCGGGCGGCTCCCGTGCCGATCAGAGGCGCGGTGACGCCGAAATAGGCCAGCTCGCACTGACCGGCCTCGCGAAAATCCAGTTCGAGCAGGCCTTCATCGCGTCCGTCCACGGCGAGTGCATAGACCTCGACGCCCGCCGCGTGGATGATCGCGGCGAGCTCTGTGTCGTTCATCCGCGCCCGGGAGAACCACAGCCATTCCTCGCCGACGCGGCGGAAGAGATCGCGGTACCAGTCGAGCGCGGGCGCATCGACCTTGCGCAGGGTCCACGCACCGGGAGGATCGTCACTGCGTACGGGAGGCGCGGTCATCTCAAGGTGGGTGACGACGGCGGCGATCTTGCCGGTGGGGACGTCGGAATAGCCGTCGGGGAGGATCATGGGGCTGACTCGTTCAGTTCAGGCCAAAGCGGTGGCCATACAATCGGTGTCGTCCCGGCGAAAGCCGGGACCCATGACCACGACTGTTCGTGGCGCGAAGACACCCACTCCGAGTCTTCGCAAAACTTCTCCCTGTGGGTATGGGTCCCGGCCTTCGCCGGGACGACATTAGTGTTTGGGGCCGCGACCTTCTCCGCACTTTCATCGCGACTTTGGGCGCGCTCACTCCCCCTCGTCGCTCGCCAGCACGCCCTTTACCGCGCGCGCCCAGCCCGCGAGCTTCCGCTCGCGTGTCGCCTGGCTCATGTTCGGCTTGAAGCGGTGCTCTAATCGCCAGTTGTCGGCGAATTTCGTCGGCTCGGGATAGACGCCGGCCTGGAGGCCGGCGAGGTAGGCGGCGCCGAGGGCCGTGGTCTCCTGGATCACGGGGCGATCGACCGGCGCGTCCAGCAGATCCGCGAGGCGCTGCATGGTCCAGTCCGATGCGGTCATGCCGCCGTCGACGCGGAGCACGACGCTGGCGGTTTCCGAGCTCGGCCAGTCGGCGCGCATCGCGGCCCAGAGGTCAAAGGTCTGGTAGCAGACGCTTTCGAGTGCGGCGTGGGCGAGTTCGGCGGGGCCGGTGTTGCGGGTGAGGCCGAACAGCGCGCCGCGGACGCGCGGATTCCAATAAGGCGCGCCCATGCCGACGAAGGCGGGGACCAGATAGACGCTCTGCATGGAGTCCGACTGATCGGCAAGCGGGCCGGTCTCGGCGGCGTGCTTGATGATGCCGAGGCCGTCGCGCAGCCATTGCACCGCACTGCCTGCGACGAAGATCGAGCCTTCGAGCGCGTAAGTGCGCTTTCCGTCGAGCTGATAGGCGACGGTGGTGAGGAGCTTGTTCTTCGACGCGACCGGCGTGGTGCCGGTGTTGAGCAAGGCAAAACAGCCGGTGCCGTAGGTCGACTTCATCATGCCGGGACGGAAGCAGGCCTGGCCGATGGTCGCCGCCTGCTGATCGCCGGCGATGCCGGAGATGGCGATCGCGCCGCCGAACAGATCCGGCGTGCTCTCGCCGAAGCGGGCCGAGGAGTCCTTCACCTCGGGCAGCATCGAGCGCGGCACGCCGATGATTTCCAGCAGCTCGTCGTCCCACTGTCCGGTGTGGATGTTGAACAGCAGCGTGCGCGAGGCGTTGGTGGCGTCGGTGGCATGCACCTTGCCGCCGGTGAGGCGCCAAAGCAGATAGCAGTCGACGGTGCCGAACATCAATTCGCCGCGCGCGGCGCGGGCGCGGGCACCGGGGACGTGGTCGAGGATCCAGGCCACCTTTGTGCCGGAGAAATAGGGGTCGATGATCAGGCCGGTCTTCTGCGAGATCACGGGCTCGCGGCCGTCGGCCTTGAGCTTGGCGCAGATGTCGGCGGTGCGGCGGTCCTGCCAGACGATGGCGCGGTGCACGGCCTGCCCGGTGGCGCGGTCCCACACCACGGTGGTCTCGCGCTGGTTGGTGATGCCGATCGCCGCGATGTCCTTCGCGGCGATGCCGGCCTGCTCGATCGCCTCGCGGCAGACCATCACCGTCGAGGTCCAGATGTCCTCGGGCTCGTGCTCGACCCAGCCCGAGGCCGGGAAATGCTGCGGAAACTCCTGCTGCGCCTTCGCCGCGATGGATATGTCGCCGCGAAACACGATCGCGCGCGAGGAGGTGGTGCCCTGGTCGATGGCGAGGACGAAAGACATGGAAGCTACCTTGGCGTTTTCCCTGGACGAGTCGTTGTGTCGCGCCAAAGGGAGCGGATTGGAGGCGGAAGGTCAAGGTTGGATGCGGGGTGCTCCTTACCCTCCCCCTCCAGGGGAGGGTAAGAGGCACCGCCTCAAGTCGCTAAGTTCGGCGGTGCTTCAAGGGCGTCGTTTCCGCCTCGCGCGATCCGTACAGCTCGACATAGATGCGTTCGAGCACCGCGGTCAGATCGCTCGTGATCTCCGAGTTCCAGAACCTGACAACGCGATAGCCTTCGTGCTCGAGCCAGCGTTGGCGTTCGAGGTCGCGGGCTGCCACGTCGTCTTCGTTGTGGTGCCCACCATCGAGTTCGATGATGAGGCGCTTGGCCGGGCAGAAGAAGTCGACGACGTAGGGGCCGATCGGCGCCTGGCGGCGGAAGTGTGAGCCGTCCATGGGGAGGTCTTTGAGAGCGCGCCACAGCATGCGTTCGTGGGGCGTCGTACTCGCTCTCAGCTTCTTCGCGGCGGCGCGTCGGATTGACGTTGAGACCATTGCTGCGGCTTCACCCCACCCCGCTCGCGCAGCTGCGCGAGCGACCCTCCCCCTCCAGGGGAGGGTAAGAGAAGCGCACCCGCGATACAATTTCAAGTCGTGGAAGAGACCTTACACCGCGGCCGTCGTCACGCCGCCGTCGATCACGATGGTCTGCCCCGTCATGAAGCTCGACGCGTCCGAGGCGAGGTAGGCGACCGCGCCGGCGATTTCGTCGGGTTCGCCGATGCGGCGCAGCGGCGTGGTGGCGGTGCGGCGCTTGAGGTTGGCTTCGTCTTCCCACAGCGCGCGGGCGAAATCGGTCTTGACGAGGCCGGGCGCGATGCAATTGACGCGGACGCCTTTCGGGCCCCACTCGCCGGCGAGCGAGCGGCACAGCGCGAAGTCGGCCGCTTTCGAGATACCGTAGGCGCCGATCACGGTGGAGCCGCGCAGGCCGCCGATCGAGGAGATGATGACGACGGAGCCGCTGCCGCGTTCCGCCATTTGCGGGATCGCGAGCGCGGAGAGCCAGATGTTGCTCTTGACGTTGCTCCCCATGATCTTGTCGAAAGCCTCATCGGTGATGTCGAGCAGCGGACCGTAGTAAGGGTTCACCGCTGCGTTGCAGACGAGGATGTCGATCTTGCCGTAATGCTTCGTGGCGCCCGCGATCAGCGCCTCGACCTCGGCCTTGCGCGCGATGTTACAGGGGATGACGGTGGCGTCACCGCCGGCCGCCTTGATGCCGTCGACGACCTCCTGGCAGGCGTCGGCCTTGCGCGAGGACACCACGACCTTGGCGCCGAGCTTGGCGAGGAGTTCCGCAGAGGAGCGGCCGATGCCGCGGCTGGAGCCGGTGACGACCGCGACCTTGCCGGTGAGATCGAACGGGGTGTTCTTCATTGTCGGCTCCTTCTTCCTGGTCATTCCGGGGCGCGCATAGCGCGAACCCGGAATCCATTTCACCGCGCGTATTGCCGCCCGATGGATCCCGGGTTCGCGCTACGCGCGCCCCGGGATGACAGCGAGGCTAGATCAACCCGCCACCATCAGCGACGCGGCGCTGGTGGTAGTCGGTGTCACCAAAACTGTTCTCGATCATGGTGAGGCGCTTGAAGTAGTGGCCGATCTTCGCCTCCATGGTCATGCCGATGCCGCCGTGCAGCTGGATCGCCTGCTGTCCGACGAATTTCAGCGACTTGCCGATCTGCACCTTGGCCGCGGCAATCGCATTGCTGCGCTCCTTGGCGTTCTCGAAATCGTTCGCCATGGTCGCGAACATCGACATCGAGCGCGCCTGCTCGGCCGCCACGAACATGTCGGATGCCCGGTGCTGCAGCGACTGGAACGAGCCGATCGCGACGCCGAACTGCTTTCGGGTCTTGATGTACTCGACGGTGGTCTTGAGCGCCTCGTCCATCAGGCCGACCGCCTCGGCGCAGAGCGCGACGCGGGCTTCGTCGACGACACGTTCGATCAGCGCGAGCGAATCGTCGGGATTGCCGAGCACGGCATCAGCGCCGACCTCGACACCGGTGAGGGTGATGTCGGCGGCGTGCAGGCCGTCCTGGGTCGGGTAGGACTTCCTGGTCACGCCCTTGGCATTGGCAGGAACCAGGAACACGCCGATGCCGGTCTTGTCGCGACGCTCGCCCTTGGTGCGGGCGGTGACAACGAGCGTGTCGGCGTTCTCGCCGTTGAGCACGACGAATTTCTCGCCGTCGACGACAAAGCCGTCGCCCTTCTTCTTCGCGGTGGTCGCGACGTCGAAGAGATCGTAGCGCGAGTTCTTCTCGAGCTGGGCAAACGCCAGCGTCTTGCTGCCGTCGATGATGCCGGGCACGTGCGCCGCCTTCTGCGCGTCGGTGCCGGCATGGCGCAGGAAGCCGCCGCCGATCACGACCGTTGCCAGATACGGCTCGAGCACCAGCGCCTTGCCGAGCGCTTCCATCACGATCATGGTCTCGACGCCGCCGCCGCCGAAGCCGCCATCGGCCTCGCTGAAGGGCAGGCCGAGCAGGCCCTGCTCGGCGAGCTTGAGCCAGACCGCTTTGCTCCAGCCGCCCTTCTCCTTCATGTACTTCTTGCGGCTCTCGAAATCGTAGGAATCGGTCAGCAGGCCGTCGATGCTGTCCTTGAGAAGCCGCTGCTCCTCGTTCAGATCAAAATCCATTTCTTTGGTTCCTCGTACCCGGAATTTTTGCTTCGTCATCCCGGGGCGCGCGTCGCGCGAGCCCGGGATCCATACTCCCGATCGTGGTTATGGATTCCGGGCTCGCGCTGCGCGCGCCCCGGAATGACGCCTAGAGCCCCAGCACCGCCTTGGCGATGATGTTGCGCTGGATCTCATTGGAGCCGCCGTAGATCGAGACCTTGCGGTTGTTGAAGTAGCTCGGCGCGATCTGGGCGGTCCAGTCCATGGCTTCGTTCGAGCCGTCGTCGCCGTGCACGTCGAACGGCGCGGCGAACGGTCCGATCACTTCCATCAAGAGCTCGGTGGTGGTCTGCTGGATCTCGGAGCCCTTGATCTTCAGCACCGAGGAGGCCGGATTGGGCTTGCCCTTGCCGTGCTTGCCTTCATCCGCCACGACGCGCAGCTGGGTGAGCTCGAGCGCCTTCAGCTCGATCTCGCAGGCGGCGAGCTTCTCGCGGAAAGCGGCGTCCTGGATGATCGGCTTGCCGCCGGATTC
This sequence comes from Bradyrhizobium genomosp. III, assembly GCF_000261705.1. NCBI lineage: Bacteria > Pseudomonadati > Pseudomonadota > Alphaproteobacteria > Hyphomicrobiales > Nitrobacteraceae > Bradyrhizobium > Bradyrhizobium genomosp. III. The sequence continues at coordinate 6,549 of NZ_AJQF01000365.1, forward strand.
CACCTTGCCGGCGAGATCGCGGATGCGGCGCAGCCGCTCCTTGGAGACGCCGACACGGGCGATGCCGGTGCGCTCATTGCCGAGCAGGAATTTTGCGTAGTCCCAGCCCTTGTTCTCCTCGCCGATCAGATTCTCGTAGGGCACCTCGACGTCGTCGAAGAACACTTCGTTGACCTCGACGCCGCCGTCGATGGTCTGGATCGGGCGCACCGTGACGCCTTTCGACTTCATCGAGAACACGATGAAGGAGATGCCCATCTGCTTCTTGGCGCCGGGATCGGTGCGGCACAGGCAGAAGATCATGTCGGCGTGCTGGGCCAGCGTGGTCCAGGTCTTCTGGCCGTTGATGATCCACTTGTCGCCCTTACGCTCGGCCTTGGTCTTGAGCGAGGCGAGGTCGGAGCCGGAGCCGGGCTCGGAGAAGCCCTGGCACCACCAGTCATCGACGTTGGCGATGCGCGGCAGGTACTGCTTCTTCTGCTCCTCGTTCCCGAAGGTGTAGATGACAGGGCCGACCATGCTGACGCCGAACGCGAGCGGCTGCGGCGCCGGATAGGACTGCAGCTCCTCGTTGAAGATGTAGTGCTGCACGCTGGTCCAGCCGGTGCCGCCATATTGCTTGGGCCAATGGCTGACGCCCCAGCCCTTCTTGTTGAGGATGCGCCACCAATTCACCATCTCGTCCTTGCTGAGGTGACGGCCCTCGACCATCTTGCGCCGCGTATCCGGCGGCACGTTGTCGCGGAAGAACTGCCGCACTTCCTCGCGAAACGCCTGCTCTTCTTTCGTGAATGCGAGATCCATCGGATCCTCCTGTGAACAGTTTTGTTCTTACCAAATCCGCCGTCATTCCGGGATGCGCCGTAAGGCGCAGGCCCGGAATCCATATCCCCGATTGGTGGTTATGGATTCCGGGCTCGCCGCTTTGCGGCGCCCCGGAATGACAGAAACGTCTTACTGCAGCACCTCGAACAGCCCTGCCGCGCCCATGCCGCCGCCGACGCACATGGTGACCACCGCGTACTTGGCCTTGCGGCGGCGGCCTTCGATCAAAGCGTGGCCGGTGAGGCGCGCGCCGGACATGCCGTAGGGATGGCCGACCGCGATCGCACCGCCGTCGACGTTGATCTTCTCGGGGTCGATGCCGAGCTTGTCGCGGCAATACAGCACCTGCACCGCGAAGGCTTCGTTCAGCTCCCAGAGACCGATGTCGTCGACGGTGAGGCCGTGGCGCTTGAGCAGGCGCGGCACGGCGAAGACCGGGCCGATGCCCATCTCGTCCGGCTCGCAGCCGGCCGAGACGAAGCCGCGGAAGATGCCGAGCGGCTTGAGACCGCGCTTGGAGGCTTCCTTGTCGCTCATGATGACGGAGGCGCTCGCGCCGTCCGAGAGCTGGCTGGCATTGCCGGCGGTGATCGAAAAGCCATCGCCGCGCACGGGCTTGAGGCCGGCGAGGCCTTCGATCGTGGTCTCGGGGCGCGGGCCTTCGTCCTGCGACAGCGTGACGTCCTTCATCGACACGGCGCCGGTGGCCTTGTCGGTGACCGCCATCTGCGTCGTGATCGGCGCGATCTCCTCCTTGAACTTGCCGCCCTGCTGGGCGGCCGCAGTGCGGCGCTGGCTCTCCAGCGAATATTCGTCCTGCTTCTCGCGCGAGATGCCGTAGCGCTTGGCGACGACTTCCGCCGTGTCGATCATGGGCATGTAGACCTCGCCCTTGATCTTGAGCAGCGCAGGGTCCTGGGCGTGGAAGCCGTTCATCTTGTCGTTCTGCACGAGACTGATCGACTCGCCACCGCCGCCGACCGCGATCTCGACGCCGTCAAAAATCACCGAGCGCGCGGCGAGCGCGATCGCCTGCAGGCCCGAGGCGCATTGCCGGTCGATCGTGGTGCCGGCGACGGTGACGGGAAGGCCGGCGCGCAGCAGCGCCTTGCGCGCGATGTTGCCGCCAGTCGAACCCTGCTGCAGCGCCGCGCCCATCACGACGTCCTCGATCTCCTTCGGATCGACCTTGGCGCGCGCGACGGCTTCGCCGATGGCGTGGCCGAGCAGGGTTGCGCCCTCGGTGGCGTTGAGCGCGCCGCGATAGGCCTTGCCGATCGGGGTGCGGGCGGTGGAAACGATGACGGCGTCGGTCAAGAACGAGCTCCTGATGCGGTTTTAGTGGATTGTGACGGTTTCTGCTGCTGGCGCAATTCGTGGCGCGACAATTTTCCGACAGGCGTGCGCGGCAGATCGTCGACGAATTCGACCTCGGCCGGCAATTCGTGCTTGCCGAGCTTGCCGGCGAGCTGCGCGCGCAGCTCGTCGAGCGAGAACGGCTTTGCCTCCGGCTTCAGCTTGATGAAGGCCTTGGCGGCCTCGCCGCGGTACTGGTCGGGAATGCCGAGCACGATCACCTCGTGCACACCAGCAATGGTGTAGATCGCCTGCTCGATCATCTGCGGATAGACGTTGAAGCCGCCGGAGATGATCATGTCCTTCTTGCGGTCGACCAGGAAGAAATAGCCGTCGGTATCGACATAGCCGATGTCGCCGGTGAGGAAGCGGCCGTCGACGAAGGCGTCCGTGGATCCCTCCGGCTTGTTCCAGTACCCCTTGGTGACGTTCGGGCCCTTGATGCGGATCTCTCCGACCTCGCCCGGCGCAAGCACGCGCTTGGGATCGTCGAGCGCGACGACGTCGAGCTCGATGCCGGGCAGCATCAGGCCGATCGAGCCGGGCTTGTCGGGGCCGGTGGGCGGATGGCCGGTGCCGGGCGAGCAGGTCTCGGTCATGCCCCAGCCGCTGCGCAGCTTCTTGCCGACCTTGCGCTCGAAGAAATTCGCGATCTCCACCGGCAGCGGCGCGCCGCCGGAGCCGATGGTGGCGAGCGAGGAGAAGTCGCGCTTGTCGAGATCCGGCAGCGCGGCGATCGCGATCCACATCGTCGGCACGCCCGGAAAATAGGTCGCGCGCTTGACCTCGATGTCGCGCATCACGGCTTCGACGTCGAAACGCTGATGCAGCGAGATCAGATTGCCGCGGCTGAGCGACGACAGCAGCACCACGGTCAGCGCGTAGATGTGGAACAGCGGCAGCACGCAGATCATGCGCTCGATCGTCTCGCCCCGCGCGGCGCGCGATGGCTTGCCCCAGACGTCGTAGATCGACACCGCCGAGGTGAGATTGCCGTGGGTCAGCATCGCGCCCTTGGGCAGGCCGGTGGTGCCGCCGGTATATTGCAGCAGGGCGACGTCGTCGGCCATGACGACGGGCCACGCCGCCGGCGCGGTCGCGCCCTCGGTGAAGGCCTTGAAGGTGACGATGCGGGGATCATCCGGGATCGCCGCCTGCGGCGTGCCGACCTTGCCCCAATGATCGTCCTCGCAGACGACGAGGCGGTCGATCAGCCCCTTTTCAAGGAACTTCAGCGCGGTCGGCAGCAGGGCGGCGAGGTTGGAGGTGACGAGCAGGCGCGAGCCGGAATCGGAGATCTTGTGGGTCAGCGCGATCTCGCCGTCGAGCGGGGAGAGATGCGCGAGGCGGGCGCCTGCCTTCAGCGCGCCGAAAAAATTGACGGGATGGTCCGGCGAGTTGCCGAGGAACAGCGCAACGGACGTGCCCTTGCCGCAGCCGGCGCGCAGGAACGCCGCCGCCGCACGCTCGGCCTGAGCTGCGAGCTCGGTGTAGGTGATCGGGCGATCGCGGAATTCCAGCGCGGTGCGCGTGCCGTATTCGGCGACGGCCTTCGACAAGAGGTCAGGCAGCGAGCCCTGGACGATGGTGTCGTCCCACCGCACGCCCTCGGGATAAAACTGTTCGCCGGGATGGGTCATTGGCGATCGATACTCTGCAAAACGGTAATCGCCGGGTCGTGTGAGGTGGACACCGGCGGACGGGCTCCCTTCCCCCTTGTGGGGAAGGGTTGGGGAAGGGGGCAGCCACGAACACTGACCTCGCCCGGGGCCACCCCCCTCGCTGCCCCTCCCCCACAAGGGGGGAGGGAACGGAGAGAGCTTTGCCCGGAGCGCGACATTGCAGCAGCTACCAAACCGATCAAGCCGCCTTCGACGCCGCCGCCAGCGAGGCGAACGTCTTCCCTTCGGCCGCGAGCTTCTTCAGCAGCGGTGCGGGCTCGAGGCTGGGGTCGTTGGTCTCCTTGGCGTAGAAGGCCAGGCGATCGGCGATGTGCTTGAGGCCGACGCTGTCGGCCCAGAACATCGGGCCGCCGCGGTAGATCGGCCAGCCATAGCCATAGAGCCAGACCACGTCGATGTCGGAGGGACGTGCGGCGATGCCCTCTTCGAGGATCTTCGCGCCCTCGTTGATCATCGGATACATCATGCGCTCGAGGATCTCGTCATCGCTGACGATGCGCTTCTTTCGGCCGAGACGGGCAAGCGTCTCGTCGATCAGCTTCTCGACCTCCGGATCGGGCAGCGCCGAGCGGCTGCCCGCTTCGTACTTGTAGTAGCCCTTGCCGGTCTTCTGGCCGAAGCGGCCGGCTTCGCACAGCGCGTCCGCGATCTCCGACTTGATGCCGCGATCCTTGCGCGAGCGCCAGCCGATGTCGAGGCCGGCGAGGTCGCCCATCGCGAACGGTCCCATCGGCATGCCGAATTTCGTCACCACAGCGTCGACCTGCTGCGGCAGCGCGCCTTCGAACAAGAGCTTCTCCGACTGCTTGCCGCGCTGGGCCAGCATGCGGTTGCCCACAAAGCCGTCGCAGACGCCGACCACGGCCGGCACTTTCGCGATCTTGCGCGCAATGTTCACCGCGGTGACCAGCGCGTCCGGCGCGGTCTTGTCGGCGCGCACGATCTCGCACAGCTTCATCACGTTGGCCGGCGAGAAGAAGTGCATGCCGAGCACGTCCTGCGGACGCTTGGTCGACTTCGCGATCTCGTCGATGTTGAGATACGAGGTGTTGGAGGCGAGCACGGCGCCGGGCTTGACGTACTGGTCGAGCTTGCCGAACACTTCCTTCTTCACCGCCATGGTCTCGAACACCGCTTCGATGACGAGGTCGGCATCGCCGACATTCTCGATGCCGACGACGCCGTTGATCAGCGCCATGCGCTTGGCGGGCGCATCGGCCGGGATGCCGCCGCGCGCGGCGGTCGCTTCCCAGTTCTTCTGCATGATGCCCATGCCGCGCTTGAGCTGCTCCTCGCCGGTCTCGATCAGGGTGACGGGAACGCCGGCATTGGCAAAGGACATCGCGATGCCGCCGCCCATGGTGCCGGCGCCGAGGATGGCGACCCGGTTCACGGGACGCGACTTGGTGCCGTCGGGAACGCCCGCAATCTTGGCAGCCTCGCGCTCGGCGAAGAACGCATAACGCTGCGCCTTCGACTGATCGCTGGCGACGAGCTTCAGAAAACCCTCGCGCTCCTTCTTCAGGCCTTCGTCGAAAGGTAGGTCAATGGCGTAGCCCACGGCGTCGGCGGCAGCGAACGGCGCCTCCAGGCCGCGCGATTTCTTGGTCATGGCGGCGACTGCATTGGTGAAGATCGAGCGGTCGGCCTTGGCCGCCGCGATCTTGGAATCGTCGTCGCGCAGGCGCCGCAGCGGACGCTTCTCGGCCAGCAGCTTGCGCACGAAGGCCTCGCCGCCCGATGCCGGTCCCTCGATGATTTCCTCGATCAGGCCGTTCTTGAGCGCTTCCGCAGCACCGATGGGATCACCGCCGACGATCATCTTGACAGCGAGTTCGGGACCGACCGCGCGCGGCAGGCGCTGGGTGCCGCCGGCGCCCGGCAGCAGTCCGAGCTTCACCTCGGGCAGGCCGAGCCTGGCCTCTTTCACCGCGACGCGGAAATGGCAGGCGAGCGCGACCTCGAGGCCGCCGCCGAGCGCGGTGCCATGGATCGCGGCAACCACGGGCTTGGGCGAATTCTCGATCTCGGACAGCACGTCGTTGAGGGCCGGCGCCTTCGGCGGCTTGCCGAATTCGGTGATGTCGGCGCCGGCGATGAAGGTGCGGCCGACACAGGTCAGCACGATGCCCTTGATGGCGGGATCGGCAATTGCGGCCTTGATGCACTCGAGGATGCCGCCGCGGACCGCGGCACTCAGAGCATTGACCGGAGGGCTGTCGACCGTGACGATCCCGACCTCGTCATGACGCTCAAGCTTGACCACTTCGCTCACGGTGTTCCCTCCTTGGTGGGGATTTACTTTTGTTCGATTTCGCGGTGCGGAATTTAATTCCGCATCTTGACGGCAGGGTTATTTTGAAGCACGTGGCTTGTCAACGACTCCGCGCAAGAAGCAGATCAGGGATGAAGCGTACAGGAAAGAAGACTGCGACCGATCGGAATTTCGTCGTCGCGCTTTCCCGCGGACTGGACGTATTGCGCGCATTCCACCCCAATGACGGCCTTCTCGGCAATCAGGAGATTGCGGCTCGCACCAATCTGCCGAAGCCGACCGTGTCGCGGCTGACCTACACCTTGACCAAGCTGGGCTATCTTGCGCCGGTTCCCCGCTTCGAGAAGTACCAGCTCACACCCGCGGCGATGTCGCTCGGCTACGCCGCGCTCGCCAATCTCGGCGTTCGGCATTTGTCCGAGCCGTTCCGCGAGGACGTGATGCGCGCGACCGGCGGCGCCGTCGCCGTCGGCGGCCGCGACCGTCACAGCATGATCTATTTCGGGCAAAGCCGCGGCAGCGAGACCGTCGGGGTTCAACTTGACGTCGGCTCCCGCGTGCCGATTGCAACCAGCGCGATGGGCCGCGCCTATTTCTGGGCGCTCGACGACGCGGACCGCGCAGACCTGTCGCGCCTCTTGCGCGAACATTACGGCAGCCGCTGGCCCAAGATGCGCGACGGGCTGGAACGTTCCGGCGAAACCGTCGCGAAATACGGTTTTGCGATCTCCGTCGGCGACTGGCACGACGACATCGGCGCCGCCGGCGTCGCACTCAGGCTCAACGACGGAACCGGTCCCTACGCATTCAATTGCGGCGCGCCCGCATTCCGCTTCACGGAAGAGCGTTTGATCAACGACATTGGACCGCGTCTCTTAGCGATGGTAAGGAACATCGAAGCGGCGCTCGGGGGTCTAATGCCGCATTCCAAAAAAGACGTCAGCAAAAAGCTGAAATCAGGAGGAAAAGTTGCGCGTGTGGCCGAGGGATTCAGATAGCCTTTGTCATCATCGGGAGCGGTTCGTATCGCCCCTTCGCTCACTGAATGACGTGAGCGAGACGAGATGACGCAGGCACAGCTCGCGCAGGGGACATCGCCCCTGCTCGCGGTTCGCGACGTCAGCGTCGTGTTCGGCGGCATCATCGCGCTCAACGGCGTGTCCTTCGACATGCACAAGGGCCAGATCCTCGGCTTGATCGGCCCCAACGGCGCCGGCAAGACCACGCTCTTCAACTGCCTGTCCCGGCTCTACCAGCCGTCATCCGGCGACATCCTGATGGAGGGCGCGAGCATCCTGAGGCGGCCGCCGCACCGGATCGCCGAGATCGGCATCGGCCGCACCTTCCAGAACGTGGCACTGTTTCCGAATCTCTCGGTGATGGACAACGTCCGCGTCGGCGCGCATTCGAGGACCTCGAGCGACATCATCAGCGACTCCCTGAAGCTTGCCTGGGTTCGCCGCAGCGAAACCAGCGTCAACAAGAAGGTGCACGAGATCCTTGCCTATCTCGACCTCGAGGACGTCGCCCACACCGTGGTCTCCGGCCTGCCCTTCGGCACGCAGAAGCGCGTCGAGCTGGCGCGCGCACTGGCAGCCGATCCCAAAATCCTGCTGCTCGACGAGCCCGCCGGTGGCCTCAACCACGAAGAGGTCTACGTGCTCGGCGACCTCATTCGCCGCATTCGCGACGACCGGCACATGACCGTGCTGCTGGTCGAGCATCACATGGGCCTGGTGATGTCGATCGCCGACCATGTCGTTGCGCTGAATTTCGGCAAGAAGCTCGCGGAAGGCACGCCGGCCCAGGTGCAGGCGGACCCCGACGTCATCAAGGCCTATCTCGGGAGCAAGGACCAATGACGACATTGCTCAACGTCAAGGACCTGCGCGCCTATTACGGCCAGGTCCAGGCGCTCCATGGCCTGTCCTTCTCGCTCAACGAGGGCTCGCTGGTGACGCTGCTCGGGGCCAACGGCGCCGGCAAGACCACCACGCTGCGCGCGATCTGCAACATGGTGCGCTCCACCGGCGGCATCGAGTTCGACGGCAAGCCGCTGAACAACCGCTCCACCGAGAGCATCGTGCGGTTCGGCATCGCCCATGTGCCGCAGGGCCGCGGAACCTTCACCACCATGACGGTGGAGGAGAATCTCCAGCTCGGGGCCATCACCCGCAAGGACAGCGCCGGCATCGTCTCCGACATCGAGCGCATGTATGCGCATTTCCCGGTGCTGAAGCAGCGCCACACCCAGCAGGCCGGCACGCTCTCCGGCGGCGAGCAGCAGATGCTCGCGGTCGCCCGCGCCCTGATGCTGCGGCCGCGGCTGATGCTGCTGGACGAGCCCTCCTTCGGCCTCGCGCCGCTGGTGGTGCGCGACCTGTTCGGCATCCTTGGCAAGATCAACCGCGAGGACAAGGTGTCGATCCTGGTGGTCGAGCAGAACGCCCAGCTCGCGCTGGAGCTCGCCGACCAGGCCTATGTGATCGAGACCGGCCGCATCGTGATGTCGGGCAACGCCAAGGACATCGCGAACAACGAAGAAATCCGCAAATCCTATCTGGGTTACTGAGGGAGCCGGGACAATGGAGCTGTTCACCAACCAGGTCCTGGCCGGCATTGCCACGGGCGCGATCTACGCCTGCATGGCGCTCGCCGTGGTCATGATCTACCAGGCCATCGACCATCTCAACTTCGCGCAGGGCGAGATGGCGATGTTCTCGACCTTCATCTCCTGGCAGCTGATGCAATGGGGCGTGCCTTATTGGGCCGCCTTCGTGATCACGCTGGCCTTCTCCTTCGTCGCCGGCATCGCGATCGAGCGGATCCTGTTCAAGCCGCTGACAAAGGCACCGGTGCTGACCAACGTCGCCGGCTTCATCGCGCTGTTCGCGATCATCAACTCCTCGGCGGGCCTGATCTGGGACTTCACCATCAAGCAATATCCGACCCCGTTCGGCTCCGCGCCGTTCCTCGGCAGCCAGCTGATCTCGACCCACCAGGCCGGCATGATCGGCGTCACCATACTGCTGCTGCTCGGGCTCTATTTCTTCTTCCAGTACACGCGGATCGGTCTTGCCATGCGCGCGGCCGCCTCCGTGCCTGAATCGGCCCGCCTCGTCGGCATCAACACCTCCTGGATGATCGCGCTCGGCTGGGGCATGGCGACCGCGATCGGCTCGATCGCCGGCATGCTGATCGCGCCGGTCGTGTTCCTCGAGCCGAACATGATGGGCGGCGTGCTGATCTACGGCTTTGCCGCGGCCGTGCTCGGCGGACTGACCAGCCCGTTCGGCGCCGTGGTCGGCGGCTTCCTGGTCGGTGTCTTCGAGAACCTCGCCGGCACCTACATCCCCGGCGTCGGCAACGAGCTGAAACTCCCGATCGCGCTCGCGCTGATCATCTCCGTCCTGGTCGTCAAACCCGCCGGCCTGTTCGGTCGGCACATCGTCAAGCGAGTTTGATCATGAGCGCTGCAGAAGAAGTCGTTGCAGAAGGCCACCAGGCGGTCGAGGCCGTTCCGAAGCGGGCCATGACGCTGGGCACCGGCACCTCGCTGGTGGTGCTCGCGGCGCTCTTGATCGTGCCGATGTTCGTCAAGAACTTCGTCATCTTCCAGATGACGATGCTCCTGATCTACGGGCTCGCCGTGCTGGCGCTGAACATCCTGACCGGCGGCTCCGGCCAGTTCTCGCTCGGCCAGAGCGCGTTCTACGCCGTCGGCGCCTATACGTCGGCGGTGCTGATGGAGCACGCCAACATCAACTACGCGCTGACCATTCCGATCTCCGCCGTGGTCTGCTTCGGCTTCGGGTACCTGTTCGGAAAACCGGCGCTGCGGCTGTCGGGCGTCTATCTCGCGCTCGCGACCTTCGCACTCGCGACCGCGATGCCGCAGCTGCTGAAGCTGAACTTCCTGGAACACTGGACCGGCGGCGTGCAGGGCCTCGTCGTCACCAAGCCGGATGCGCCGTTCGGCCTGCCGATGTCGCAGGACACGTGGCTGTACTACTTCACGCTCATCGTCACGATCGCGATCTACATGCTCTCGGTGAACCTGTTGCGCTCGAGGTCGGGCCGCGCCTTCATGGCGATCCGCGACAACGAGATCGCGGCGTCCTCGATGGGTGTCAACGTCGCACTCTACAAGACGCTGGCTTTCGGCGTGTCGGCGGCGATCACGGGCATTGCCGGCTCGCTCGGCGCCATCGCGGTGCAGTTCGTGGCTCCCGACAGCTACACCATCACGCTCGCGATCTCGCTGTTCCTCGGCATGGTGGTCGGCGGCGTCGGCTGGCTGCCCGGCTCGTTCGTCGGTGCGGCCTTCATCATCTTCGTGCCGAACATGGCGGAGAGCATCTCCAAGGGCCTCTCCGGCGCGGTGTTCGGTGTGCTGCTGTTCCTCGTCATCTACCTCGTGCCGCACGGCGCAAGGCAGATCGCGATCATTGGCCAGCAACTCGTCGGCAAGCTCAAAAAGAACTGAAGTCCCGTTAAATTAAGCAAGGAGACCGAATTGCATTTTGGAAGAACACTGCGAGCCGCCGCGCTGGTCACGGCAACGGCGGCCATCACTCTCACCTCCGGCGCGGCACTCGCCCAGAAGAAATACGACACCGGCGCAAGTGACACCGAGATCAAGGTCGGCAACATCATGCCGTACAGCGGTCCGGCGTCGGCCTATGGCATCATCGGCAAGACCGAAGAAGCCTATTTCAAGATGATCAACGACAAGGGCGGCATCAACGGCCGCAAGATCAACTTCGTCACCTATGACGACGGCTATTCGCCGCCGAAGGCAGTCGAGCAGGTCCGCAAGCTGGTCGAGAGCGACGAGGTGCTGGCCGTGTTCAATCCGCTCGGCACACCCTCGAACAGCGCGATCCAGAAGTACCTCAACGCCAAGAAAATCCCGCAGCTCTTCGTCGCCACCGGCGCCACCAAGTGGAACGATCCGAAGAACTTCCCCTGGACCATCGGCTGGCAGCCCTCCTACCAGAGCGAAGCCCAGATCTACGCGAAATGGCTGATGAAGGAGAAGCCCGACGCCAAGGTCGCGATCCTCTATCAGAACGACGATTTCGGCAAAGACTACCTCAAGGGCACCAAGGACGGTCTCGGCGCCAAGGGCGCGTCCATGATCATCATGGAAGAGAGCTATGAGGTGTCCGAGCCGTCGATCGATGGCCATATCGTCAAGATCAAGGCCGCCAATCCCGACGTGCTGCTGATCTATGCGACGCCCAAATTCGCGGCGCAGACCATCAAGAAGACGGCCGAGCTCAGCTGGAAGCCGCTCCAGATCCTCACCAACGTCTCGATCTCGGTCGGCAGCGTGATGAAGCCCGCCGGCTTCGAGAATGCACAGGGCGTGCTGTCGGCGGCCTATGCCAAGGACTCCACCGATCCGCAGTGGGCCAACGACCCCGGCATGAAGAAGTGGAACGAGTTCGTCGACAAGTACATGCCGGGTGCCGACAAGTCCGACACCAGCATGGTCTATGGCTACGGCGCGGCCTCGACCCTGGCCAAGGTCCTGGAGATGTGTGGTGACGATCTCACCCGCGCCAATCTCATGAAGCAGGCGGCTTCGCTGAAGGATTTTGCGCCGGATACGCTCCTGCCCGGCGTCAAGATCAACACCAGCGCTACCGACTTCGCCCCGATTGCGCAGCTGCAGATGCAGCGCTTCAAGGGTGAGAAGTGGGAACTGTTCGGCGAGATCATCAGCGGCGACGTCGCCTCCGAGTGACACGCTGACGCAATAGTCCGACCCTCGAGAAGCCCCCGCGAGCGATCGCGGGGGCTTTTTGTTGACGGCAGGCGCCAATCTTGTTCAATGCGGCGCCGATCCAACTCGGGGCAGGAGAACAATGTCCGCCGTTCGTTTTCAGGTTGCGGCCCTCTGGACCGGGCTCGCTTTGTGCACTGCGATGAGCAGCCCGGCACTGGCGCAGAAGAAGTACGACAGCGGCGCATCCGATACCGAGATCAGAATAGGCAACATCATGCCCTATAGCGGCCCGGCCTCGGCCTACGCCGCGATCGGCAAGGCCGAGGAAGCCTATTTCCGCAAAGTCAATGCCGAGGGCGGCATCAACGGGCGCAAGATCAAGTTCATCTCCTATGACGACGCCTATTCGCCGCCGAAGACGGTGGAGCAGGCGCGCAAGCTGGTCGAGAGCGATGGGGTGCTGCTGATCTTCGGCTCGCTCGGCACGTCCACCAACGGCGCCATTCGCAAATACATGAACGAGAAGAAGGTGCCGCAATTGTTCGTGGCGAGCGGCGCCTCGAAGTGGAACGATCCCAGGCAATTTCCCTGGACCATGGGCTGGCAGCCCAGCTACGCGAGCGAGGCGCGGATCTACGCCAAGTACATCATGAAGGAGAAGCCGGACGGAAAGATCGGCGTGCTCTACCAGAACGACGATTTCGGCAAGGATTATCTGAAGGGGCTAAAGGATGGCCTCGGGCCCAAGGCCCCGATGATCGTGCTGGAAGAGGCCTACGACACGTCGGAGCCCGCCATCGACGAGCACGTCGTGAAGCTGAAGGCCTCGGGCGCCGACGTGTTCATCAGCATCACCACGCCGAAATTCGCCGCGCAGGCGATCAAGAAGGCGGCGGAGATCAACTGGCATCCGGTCCACATCGTCTCCAACGTCTCGGCCTCCGTCGGCGGCGTGATCGAGCCGGCGGGCCTGGAGATCTCGCAAGGCCTGCTGTCGGCGAGCTACACCAAGGACGGCTCCGATCCGCAGTGGAATGCCGACGACGGCATGAAGAAATTCTATAACTTCCTCGCGCAATATGATCCCAAGGCCAACAAGCTCGATGCCGGCGTCGTGTTCGGCTATGCCGCCGCGCAGACCATGGTCAAAGTGCTGCAGATGTGCGGCGACGACCTCACCCGCGAGAACGTCATGAGGCAGGCAGCCTCCTTGAAGGATTTCGAGCCCGACACGCTGCTGCCCGGCATCAGGATCAACACGGCGCCGGACAATTTCGCCCCGATCGAGCAGTTGCAGATGATGCGTTTCAAGGGCCGGAAATGGGAGCTGTTCGGCGACATCATCTCGAGCGAGATGGGCCACTGAAGCGGCGCAACCCAAAATCGCTCCAGATTGGTTAAACAACTCAAGACAGCCGGACCTTCTCGCAGTCGCACACGAGAGCCGGCCGTCCCTGACTACTAAAGACGCAGCCCCCGCGACGCCGTCCCGAGGGCTTTCTGTTGAAGGCATCAGCCAAATCGTATTGAATTGCGGCAGCGTCGCCAAGAAAATCGAGACAAGAAAAGGGGCGCATACACACCAAGAAAATAGGGAGATAGGAATGCCCGCTGTCACCGGCAAACTTGCAGCCGCATCGCTGGCGCTTGCGCTCATTGCGGCCTCGGCCTCCACCGCATCGGCCCAGAAGAAATACGATACCGGCGCGACCGATACGGAGATCAAGATCGGCAACATCATGCCCTACAGCGGACCGGCCTCCGCCTACGGCATCATCGGGCGGACCGAAGCCGCCTATTTCAAGAAGATCAACGAAGAGGGCGGCATCAACGGCCGCAAGATCAATTTCGTCTCCTACGACGACGCCTATTCGCCGCCGAAGACGGTGGAGCAGGCACGCAAGCTGGTCGAGAGCGACGAGGTTCTGCTGATCTTCAATTCACTCGGCACGCCGCCGAACTCGGCCATTCAGAAATACATGAACTCGAAGAAGGTGCCGCAGCTGTTCGTCGCGACCGGCGCCACCAAATGGAATGATCCGCAGAACTTCCCCTGGACCATGGGCTGGCAGCCCAATTACCAGAGCGAGACGCAGATCTACGCGAAATACATCCTGAAGGAGATGCCGAATGCCAAGATCGGCGTGCTCTACCAGAACGACGATTACGGCAAGGACTACCTGAAGGGCCTGAAAGACGGGCTCGGCGCCAAGGCCGCGAGCATGATCGTGCTGGAGGAAAGCTACGAGACCTCCGAGCCGACGATCGACAATCACATCGTGAAGATGAAGGCGACCGGCGCCGACATCTTCATCAACATCACCACACCGAAGTTCGCGGCACAGGCGATCAAGAAGATCTCCGAAATCGGCTGGAAGCCGACCCACTTCCTCAACAACGTCTCGGCCTCGGTCGGCAGCGTAATCAAGCCCGCCGGCTTCGAGAATTCGCAGGACATCATTTCGGCTGCCTACCTGAAGGACGTGTCGGATCCTCAGTGGAAGGACGACGCCGGCATGAAGGGTTTCCTGGAGTTCATGACGAAATACTTCCCTGAAGGTGACAAGCTCGACGGCGGCACCATCGTCGGTTACGGCGTGGCGCAGACGCTGGTGGAAGTGCTGAAGAAGTGCGGCGACAATCTCACGCGCGAGAACGTCATGAAGCAGGCGGCGAGCCTGAAGGACTTCCGCACCGAGGTGCTGCTGCCCGGCATCAAGATCAACACCGGCGCGAACGACTTCGCACCGATCAGCTCGCTTCAGCTCATGAGGTTCAAGGGCGAGAAGTGGGATCTGTTCGGCGACGTCATCAGCGCTGACGCCGGCGGCTAGCCTCCAGCTGGATCGCAGTGTTCAAAAGGGCCCTCCGCGAAATCATCGCGGAGGGCTTCTTGCTACGCGGCGATTATGATCACGCGATTGCATATTCGAATGATGACACAGCCGGCTTACGCTTTGGCCGCCGATGCGCTAGGCAGGTGAACGGCGGCGTGTGTCGCCAGTTTGTTCCGTCTGCCGAAGGCCATCGTCATGACCGACCGCCGTCCCCTGCTCCGCGCGCTCTACGACGCCGCCGTTGCCGCTGCCCATCCCAATGTGGTGCTGGCGCCGCATTTGGGGCCCGCGCCAAGAGGACGCGTGATCTGCCTCGCCGCCGGCAAGGGCGCGGGCGCCATGGCCGCGGCAGCCGAACGGCATTATCTCGACACGCTCAAGCTGGCGCCGGAGCGGCTCGTCGGCATCGCCACCACGCGCCATGGCTACGGCGTGCCGACGCGCCGCATCCGCGTGGTCGAGGCCGGGCATCCCGTGCCGGATGAGGCTGGCCTCAAGGGCGCGGCCGACACGCTCGCGCTCGCAGGCGAGGCCGGGCCGGACGATCTGCTCCTGGTGCTGCTCACCGGCGGCGGCTCGGCGAACTGGATCGCGCCCAGCGACGGTATCAGCTTCGCGCAGAAACAGGCGGTCAACAAGGCGCTGCTACGCTCGGGCGCGCCGATCGGTGAGATGAACGTCGTGCGCAAACACCTGTCGCGGATCAAGGGCGGACGCCTTGCGCGTGCCGGCAAGAACGCCGCCCAGATCGTGACGCTCGCGATCTCCGACGTGCCGCATGACGACGCTTCCGCGATCGCCTCCGGCCCGACCGTGCCTGATCCGACCACGCTGGCCGATGCGCGCGCCATCGTCGCGAAATACAAGCTCGACATCGACGATGCCGTGCGCCGCGCGCTCGACGATCCCGCCAACGAAAGCTGCAAGCCCGGCGATGCCGCCTTTTCGCGCGCGCATTCCGAATTGATCGCGCGGCCCAAGCAGTCGCTCGACGCCGCGGTGAAGCTCGCGCGCGAATCCGGTTACGAGACCATCGACCTCGGCGCCGATCTCGAAGGCGAGGCGCGCGAGGTCGCCGCCGCTCACGCCAGCCTGGCGCTGCAAGCGCGCGCGCAAGGCAAGCGCCTCGCGATCCTCTCCGGCGGCGAGCTCACCGTCACGGTGCGCGGCAATGGACGTGGCGGGCCGAACCAGGAATACGCGTTGGCGCTCGCCGCTCTGCTCAAGGACACGCCTGACATCTCGGCGCTGGCCGGCGACACCGACGGCGCCGACGGCGGCGCCGGCAACCCCACCGACCCCGCCGGCGCGCTGATCGACGCGACGACCTTCGCAAAGATGAAGGCGCAGGGGCTTCAGCCGCGAGCGTACCTGGACAACAACGACGCCACGACGTTCTTCGAGGCGACCGGCGACCTGCTGCTACCGGGCCCGACGCTGACCAACGTGAACGACATCAGGGTGATTTTGGTGGATTGAGGCTGAGATTTCTCCCCCGTCATGGCCGGGCTTGACCCGGCCATCCACGCCTTCCCTCGCTGCCCAAAACGTGGACACCGGGCCAAGCCTGGGCATGACGCGGACGTGGAGCGCCGCCTCAGAACTCGTTCGCGACCTTCGCGAGCATCGCGATCAGAGCTTCGCGGTTGGCCTGCCCGAGCAACTCGTTCAGCCGGGCCTCGTGCTTGGTGGCGACCAGCTTCTTGGCGCGGGCCAGCACCGCCTTGCCCTTGTCGGTCAGCACCAGGATGTGCGAGCGGCGGTCGTTGGTGGAGCGGATCCGCGCGCAAAGGTCGCGGCTCTCGAGATTGTCGAGCATGGCCACGAAGTTCGGCCTGAGAATGCCGAGGGTGGAGGCGATCTCGGTCTGGTTACGGCCGGGATTCTTCTCGACCAGCAGCAGCACGGAGAACTGCGCCGGCGTGAGCTGGAGCGAGGCCATGCAGCGCAGGAAGTTCTCGAACACCTTGAGCTGCGCCCGCTTCAGCACATAGCCGAGCTGTTCCGAGAGCTCGCCGAGCTGGAGCGCTTCGCCAGCGGCCCCCTGGCCTTGCGCCTCGGCCGCATCCTTGCGGCCCTTGGCCGAGTCGGCAGGCTTTTCGGAGGACTTTTCAGCGGCTTTGGAAACGGTCATCGCCTCGTGCTCGTAATCCCGCTAAATTCGGGAGGGATCGTTCCCACCCTTGATGTTATATTTGATAATTGTTATGGACCATATCAAATATCGCATGCGTTTTTCAATGGCTGTGAGCGGACCGTCCACCGCGATCGAGGGGACCGGTCCGTAATCTTTAGGGGGAGCGTCCGGTCTTGAATACCACCATCATGCTGTTCCTGGTGCAGGACGGCATCACCAATGGCGCGATCTATGCGCTGCTCGGCCTGGCGCTGGTGCTGGTGTTCGCCGTCACCCGCGTCATCCTCATTCCCCAGGGCGAATTCGTCACCTACGGCGCGCTGACCTACGCCTCGCTGGCCGCGGGCCAGATGCCGGGCACGGCAAAGCTCGCGCTGGCGCTCGGCATCGGCGCTTTCGCCTTCGACCTGTTCGTCGCGCGCAAGGCGCTGCACGGCCGCCTGATCGTGCGCAGCGTCCTCACCAATATCGTGCTGCCAGCCATCGTGCTGGCGCTGACGGTTTACTTCGCAGCCCAGAAGCCGCCGGTCGCGGTCTCGATCGCGCTGTCGCTGATGATCGTGGCAATGATCGGCCTCTATCTCTACCGCGTCGCATTCCAGCCGCTGGCACACACCTCCGTGCTGGTGCTGCTGATCGCATCCGTGGGCGTCCATCTGGCACTGCAGGGCCTCGGCCTGCTGTTCTTCGGCGCCGAAGGCCAGCGCGGACCTGCCGTGCTGTCCGGCGCGTTCACCGCGGGCTCGCTGCGCTTCACCGGCCAGAGCCTCACCGTCTACGGCATCACCATCGCCTTCATCGTCGCCCTCTGGCTGTTCTTCGGCCTGACACTCTACGGCAAGGCGCTGCGCGCAACCGCCGTGAACCGGTTAGGGGCGCGGCTCGTCGGCATCCGCACCACGCTGTCGGGGCAGATCGCTTTTCTGCTGGCATCCGTCATCGGGGCGTTGTCGGGCATCATGATCGTGCCGATCACGACGCTCTACTATGACAGCGGCTTCCTGATCGGCCTGAAGGGCTTCGTCGCCGCGATCATCGGCGGCCTCGTCAGCTATCCCCTCACCGCCGCCGCGGCGCTGGTCGTCGGCCTCGTCGAGGCGTTCTCGTCCTTCTATGCCTCCAACTACAAGGAGGTGATCGTTTTCATGCTGCTGATCCCCGTGTTGTTGCTGCGCTCGCTCGCCGCGCCCGCCGTCGAAGAAGAGAAGGACTGAGGCTGAAATGCAGAGCCGCCTTCCCATCATCGTCTTCGCAGCCGTCATGGCCGTGATTCCGTTCGTCCCCGGCATGCCGCCGTTCTGGATCGTGCTGCTCGACAATATCGGCCTCGCGGCCCTCGTCGCGATGGGCCTCGTGCTGCTGACCGGCGTCGGCGGCCTGACCTCGTTCGGACAGGCAGCCTTCGTCGGCTTCGGCGCCTACACCACCGCGGTGCTGTCGACGGCCTACGGCCTGTCGCCCTGGCTGACGCTGCCGCTGTCGCTATTGGTCAGCGGATCGCTGGCGGTGCTGCTCGGGCTGATCACCGTCCGTCTCTCCGGCCATTATCTGCCGCTGGGCACGCTCGCCTGGGGGCTCGGGCTGTTCTATCTCTTCAGCAAGCTGGAGTTTCTCGGCCGTAACGACGGCATCTCGGCGATCCCGCCGCTGTCGATCGGCACGTTCAAGATGCTCTCGCCCGGCTCGATCTATTACGCGATCTGGGTCGCCGTGATCGTCTCGGCGCTGCTGACGATGAACCTCTTGGATTCCCGCACCGGACGCGCCATCCGCGCGCTACGGCGCGGCCATGTCGCCGCCGAGGCGTTCGGCGTGCACACGCCGCGCGCCAAATTGCTGGTGTTCATCCATGCCGCCGTGCTCGCCGGCCTCTCCGGCTGGCTCTACGCGCATCTCCAGCGCGCGGTGAACCCGACGCCGTTCGGCGCGCAGGCCGGCATCGAATATCTCTTCATCGCGGTGGTCGGCGGCGCCGGCTATGTCTGGGGCGGCGTTTTGGGCGCGGCGATCGTCGTGGTCCTGAAAGAGGTGCTGCAGAGCTATCTGCCGCTGATCCTGCCCGGTTCCGGCCAGGTCGAGACCATCGTGTTCGGCATCATGCTGGTGGCGCTGTTGCAACTTGCGCCCGGCGGCCTCTGGCCGTGGCTGATGTCGTTCCTGCCGGAGCGGACCAGCGGCAAGAAGCCGGACACCTCTCTGAAGCTGGAGCAGCGTCCGCGCGCGCCCGGCGAGTCCAACATCCTGCTCCAGGTCGACAAGGCGCGAAAACAGTTCGGCGGCGTGGTCGCCGTCAACAACGTCTCCTTCGACGTCCAGGCTCGTGAGATCGTCGCGCTGATCGGCCCGAACGGCGCCGGCAAGAGCACGACCTTCAACCTGATCACCGGCGTGCTGTCGGCCACGTCAGGCTCGGTCTCGGTGCTCGGCAAGAAGGTCGACAAGGCGCCGCCGCAGGAGATCGTCAAGCTCGGCATCAGCAGGACCTTCCAGCATGTGAAGCTGGTCCCTGACATGACCGTGCTGGAGAACGTCGCGATCGGAGCGCATCTGCGCGGCCATTCCGGGCCGATCGCCTCGATGCTGCGGCTCGACCGCGCCGACGAGGCCAAACTGCTCGCGGAGGCCGCCCGCCAGATCGAGCGCGTCGGCCTTGCCGACCAGATGCACCAGCTCGCAGGCAGCCTCTCGCTCGGCCAGCAGCGCATCGTCGAGATCGCCCGCGCGCTCTGCGTCGATCCGATGCTGCTGCTGCTCGACGAACCGGCCGCCGGCCTGCGCCACATGGAGAAGCAGCAGCTCGCCAAGCTGCTGCGCGACTTGCGCGACGGCGGCATGAGCGTCCTCCTGGTCGAGCACGACATGGGCTTCGTGATGAACCTCGCCGACCGCATCGTGGTGCTCGATTTCGGCACCAAGATCGCCGAAGGCACCCCCGCCACGATCAAGACCAATCCCGAAGTGATCAAGGCCTATCTCGGAGTGGCGGCATGAGCGCGCTGTTGTCGGTCACCGACGCCCATGTCGCCTACGGCAAGGTCGAGGCGGTGCGCTCGGTCTCGCTCGAGGTCGGCGCGAATGAGATCGTTACCATCGTCGGCGCCAATGGCGCCGGCAAGACCACGCTGCTCTCCGCCATCATGGGCATCCTGCCGCTGAAAGGCCGGGTCACTTTTGCCGGCCAGGATCTCGCCAGGCTCGACATCGAGGACCGCGTCGCGATGGGGCTTGGCCTCGTCCCGGAGCACCGCGAATTGTTCGTGACCATGAATGTCGAGGACAATCTCGAGCTCGGCGCCTTCCGCATCGAGCGAAGCAAGGCGAAAGCCTCGATGGAACGCGTCTACACGCTGTTTCCGCGGCTCAAGGAGCGCCGCAAGCAATTCGCCGGCACGCTCTCCGGCGGCGAGCAGCAAATGCTCGCGATGGGGCGCGCGCTGATGGGCGAGCCGAAGCTGCTGATGCTGGATGAGCCGAGCCTCGGCCTCGCCCCGATCATCGTCGCCGACATCTTCCGCATCGTCACCGAACTCCGCGCCAGCGGCGTCTCGGTGCTGCTGGTCGAGCAGAACGCGCAGGCCGCGCTGAAGATCGCGGACCAGGCCTATGTGATGGAGCTCGGCGAGTTCGTGCTCTCCGGCAAGGCCAGCGATATCGCCGCGAACGAGCGGGTTGCGGCCAGCTATCTCGGCTTCCAGCACGAAGGTGAGAGCGTGATCTGATTCTTACCCTCCCCTGGAGGGGGAGGGTCGCTTCGCAAAGAGCGCAGCGATGTGCGAAGCGGGGTGGGGTGACGGTCCCTCCGCGTAGAACACTGCCCGTGTTGAGAGATCACCCCACCCCGCTCGCGCTCCACGCGACCGACCCTCCCCCTCCAGGGGAGGGTAAGCGCGCGGCGTTACGTAGCTCCTGTCACCTTACCGCCCTTCAACGCCGCCACCTCGGCCTCCAACTCTGCAATCCTCGCGTCCCTCACCGCCAACGCCGCTGCCACATCGCCTGCGTCGAACTTCTGCGGAATGTGCTGCGGGCAGTTGGTGTCCCAGGCCGCGATCTTGAACAGGATCACCTGCTCCGGCCGGGCGCGGTAGCCCTTCGGCATTAGCGACGTCGTCAGCGCCTCGTCGTCCTCGACGACGCGCGCCTCGCCCCAGATCTTCACGCGGCGGCGATGGGCGTAGTCCATCACGAAGATGTAGGCCTTGGGATTCTCGGACAGGTTTCCCTGCGTGATGTATTGCCGGTTGCCGGCGTAGTCCGTGAAGGCCAGCGTCTGCTTGTCCAGCACTTTCAAGAACCCTTTGGGACCCCCGCGGTGCTGGATGTAGGGCTGGCCGTCGGCCGAGGTAGTGGCGAAATAGAAACTGTCGGCGTCAGCCAGGAACGACGCGAGATTCTCATCGACCTCGGTGCGCCAGCCGCGCTGCTCGGCGAGAGCATAGCCTTCGCGTGATCCCTTTCGGGTCTGGATCGATTTCACCGCCGGCGTGAACGCCACGTCGCTGGCGTAGGTGTGAGTTGCCGTCATCGGAACATCTCCTGAAATCCCGGCGCATGTCTGCGTTTATCCTCGATAAAATGTACCTCCCGGCGGCCAAAACAATCTACCGGCTTGACACTTCATCGTTGCGATATATGCAATAATGAGATGGACCGCCTCGAAGCCATGCACGTCTTCGTCACCGTTGCCGATCTGCGCGGCTTTGCGCCGGCGGCGCGCAAGCTGCACCTGTCGCCCTCGGCGGTAACGCGGCTGATCGCGGCGCTGGAGGAGCATCTCGGCGCCCGGCTGCTGCAGCGGACCACCCGGCAGGTGAGATTGACCGACGTCGGCACGCGCTATCTGGAGCGCGCGCGGCGCATCCTCGCCGATGTCGAGGAGGCCGACGGCTCGGCGCGGGAGGAGCGCCACCGGCCGAGCGGACGGTTGGTGGTATCGGCCCCGGTCGGCTTCGGCCGGCTGCATGTCGGGCCGGTCATGACCGACTATCTCAAGCGCTATCCCGAGGTCGGCGGGGAATTGCGCTTGTCCGACCATCTCGTCAATCTCGTGGAGGACGCCGTCGATGTCGCGGTGCGGATCGGTCATCTCGCCGATTCCTCGCTGGTGGCGCGCCAGGTCGGCGAGATGCGGCGGATCGTGGTGGCGACGCCGGGCTATCTGAAGCGCCACGGCGAGCCGAAGACGCCGGACGCATTGCTCGGACACCAGACCATTCAGTTCGGGCCCTTCGCCAGCTGGCACTTCGTGCACGACGGCCGCGACATCGAGGTCACGCCATCGCCCCGCTTCATCAGCAACAGCGCCGACGCCGCCCTGCAATATGCCGAAGCCGGCGGCGGGGTGACGCGCGTGCTGGCCTATCAGGCCGCCGAGGGGCTGAAGCGCGGACGGCTGAAAATCGTGCTGGCGAAGTACGAGCAGCCGGCGCTGCCGATCCACATCATCTACCCGACCTCGCGGCTGCTCTCGGCCAAGGTGCGCGCGTTCGTCGATCTCGTGGTGGAGACGGCGGAGTGGAAGTTTGGGTAGCTCTCGTGCCCCGGACGCATCGCAGCACGCAGTGATGCGATGCCGAGCCGGGGCCCAGAAGGCGGCGCGATATCATGCCGAGGCATGGGTCCCGGCTCTGCGGAGCGGCACTTCGCGCCGCACCGCGTCCGGGACACGGAGAGCGAGAGCGTCACCCCTTCTTCGGCACCACCCGAAACGTGCCGCTGGCGCGCGCGATCACGGCATCGTCGGCTTTGACCAGGCATTGTGCAAAACAGATCGTAGAGCCGGTCTTGATCGCCTCACCTTCGACCGAGAGCCATTGGCCGATCTCGGCGGCGCCGACATAGTCGACCGACAGCGAGATCGTCACGAACGACGTGGTCCAGCCCGTTGCCTGGGCGCAGCTATAGCCCATGGCGGCATCGGCCAGCGCGGCGATCAGCCCTCCGTGAATCAGCCCGCGCGCGTTGGTGTGCGGCGTCGCCAGACGCAGCCCCACGGTGACGCCCTTGTCGGACTTCTTCGAATAGAGCGGCTCCCAGGGATCGGTGAGCGGCGCTTTGCGGAAATGCGGCTCGAAGCCGGTGGGGATGTCGGGAGAGGTCATGGCGGTCTCGCGTTGCTGGTCGCCGGCATTGAACGCGATAGACGTGACGGTTGCATCAATTACAAAGTTTCAAACGGAATTTGCGCGAGTGTTTGAAACGGAAGGCGCCACAATGACGGCGCCGTAGGGTGGGCAAAGCGAAGCGTGCCCACGCGCGTTCGCAATCATGGGAAGGTGGTGGGCACGGCGCAAGAGCGCCTTTGCCCACCCTACGGACTGTCTTAAAACGGCAACCCCACATAATTCTCCGACAGCGACGTCATCGCGGCCTGCGACTGCGTGACGTAGTCGAGCTCGGCGAGCTGGATGCGCGCGCCGATGGTGCCGGTGTCGGGGAATTTGTGCAGCATCGAGGTCATCCACCAGGAGAAGCGCACGGCCTTCCAGACGCGTGCCAACGCCGTGGTGGAATAGGCGTCGATGCCGGCGCTGGATTTCTCGTCGTAGAATTCGCGCAGCGCGCCCGACAGATAATGTGCGTCGCTGGCGGCGAGATTCAGTCCCTTGGCGCCGGTCGGCGGCACGATGTGGGCGGCGTCCCCGCACAGGAACAGCCGGCCGAAGCGCATCGGCTCGGCGACGAAGCTGCGCAGGGGCGCAATACTCTTCTCGATCGAGGGGCCCGTGACGAGGCTGTCGGCCGCCTCCCGGTCGAGACGGCGCTTCAATTCGTCCCAGAAGCGTTCGTCCGGCCATTGGTCGACATGGTCGTCGAGCGAACACTGCACATAGTAACGGCTGCGTCTGGTCGAGCGCATGGTGCAAAGCGCAAAGCCGCGCGCGTGGTTGGAGTAGATCAGCTCATGGCTGACCGGCGGCGTCTCCGACAGGATGCCGAGCCAACCGAAGGGATAGACCCGCTCGAACTCCTCGATCGCCGAGGTCGGAACGCTGGCGCGGCTGACGCCGTGAAAGCCGTCGCAGCCGGCGATGAAGTCGCAATCGAGCGTGTGGGTGACGCCGTCCTTCTCCCAGGTTACGCGCGGGTGACTGCCGTCGAAATCATGCGGCTGAACGTCCTTGGCCTCATAAACCGAGATCAGACCGGCGGCCTTCCGCGCATTCATCAAATCGAGCGTGACCTCGGTCTGGCCGTAGATCATGACCGTCTTGCCGGTCGCACCCTTCATGTCGATGCGGTGACGGCGGCCGGAAAAGGCGAGCTCGATGCCTTCATGCACCAGGCCTTCGGCATGCGCCCGCGCCCCGGCGCCGATCTGATCGAGCAGCGCGACGGTTCCCTCCTCGAGCAGACCGGCGCGGATTCGACCGAGCACGTAATCCGGGCTCTGCCGCTCCAGAATGACATTGTCGATGCCGTAAGCGTGCAGCAGTTGCCCAAGCAACAATCCGGCCGGTCCGGCCCCGATGATTGCGACTTTTGTCCGCAATACTTGCTCCTTCCGATCCTGTAGGCTTTGCTCGCGGCTCGCTTGTCGCGTTGCTCCGCGCACGATAATTATATCATATAACGGTTGGGCAAAAGGGGAGGGCCGTCGCCGGGCAGCGACAAATCCATGCAGCATGGCTGACGCAGACGGCGCGGCGAAGTGCGCGCCAGTTCCGGCTTGAACGCGCCAGCCGATTAGATAACATGTTAATTAACGAGACCGGGCCATCGAAGCCCGCCATCGAAAACAGGGAGAGACGTGTGATGAGGAAAGCCTGTCTGGCGTTGCTGCTGGCCGCAAGCGTGACGCCTGCCTTCGCGCAGGACAAGACCTTCGATTTGAAGATCTCGCACTGGGTGCCGGCTTCGCATCCGCTGCAGAAGTCGCTGGAAGACTGGGCTGCCGCGGTCGAGAAGGATTCCGGCGGCACCATCAAGGGCAAGGTGTTTCCGGCCCAGCAGCTCGGCAAGGCGTTCGATCATTACGACATGGCGCGCGACGGCATCGCCGACGTCACCTATGTCAATCCCGGCTACCAGCCCGGCCGCTTCCCGATCGTCGGCGCCGGCGAGCTGCCGTTCCTGATCTCGGACGCCAAGGGCGGCTCGATGGGGCTGGACGCCTGGTATCGCAAATATGCCGAGAAGGAGATGAAGGACGTCAAATACTGTCTCGCCTTCGTCCACTCGCCCTCCTCCTTCCATTCCAAGACCAAGAAGATCGTGCTGCCTGAAGACGTGAAGGGCATGAAGATCCGCCCGGCGCATGCCACCATGGCGAACTTCGTGACCTCGCTCGGCGGCACCAATGTGCAGTCCTCGGCGCCTGAGGTCCGCGACATCATCGAGCGCGGCGTCGCCGACGGCGTCACCTTCCCCTGGGGTTCCCTGGTGCTGTTCGGCATCGACAAGGTGACCAAATACGACATGGAGGCGCCGCTCTACACCACGACTTTCGTGTTCGTGATCAACAAGGACAAGTACAACGCGATGTCCGACAAGCAGAAGGCCGCGATCGACAAGAACTGCTCGGTCGAAATGGCGGGCGTGGTCGGCGAGCATTGGGGCAAGTTCGAGGATGCGGGCATCGACAAGGTGAAGGCGGAATCCGGCCACGAGGTCTACAAGCTGGCGCCCGAGCAGACCGCCGTCTGGAAGAAGGCCGCCGAGCCGCTGGTGAAGACCTGGTCCGAGGGCGCCAAGAAGGCCGGCGCCGATCCGGACGCGGCGCTTAGCGAGCTGAAGGCGTCGCTGAAGAAGTACAACGCGTTGGCGGAGTGACGCCGCGACGCGATCGGTCCTTCCTCCCCCTCTCCCCGTCCTTACGGGGAGAGGGTTGGGGTGAGGGGCTGCGTCCGCGAAAAGAGTGACAGATGGACTCGCGGAGAGTCCCCCTCACCCGCATCGCATCTCCGATGCGATGCGGCCTCTCCCCGCACGCGGGGTGAGGCAAGAGCCGCCGCCGGAGTCGAGAGCGAGAATGACGACACTCGATAGGACACACCCATGAAGCGCTCCTGGATGGACCGCATCATCGACACGATCGAATGGATCGCGGCCGGCTTCGTCGGCATCGTCGCGCTCGACATCTTCCTGTCGGTGCTGCTCCGCAACACGCTGAATTATTCGATCCCTGATTCGTTCGACATCGGCCGCATGCTGCTCGGCATCCTCATCTTCTGGGGCATCGCCGCGACCTCCTATCGCGGCACCCACATCACGGTCGACCTCGTCTGGGGCAATGTCGGGCCGCGCCATCAGCGCTGGATCGACGTGTTCGCAACCCTGGTGCTGCTGTTCGTCGTGACCGTGCAGACCTGGACGCTGTTCGACAAGGTGCGCGGCACCTACAACGACAATGTCCTGACCTTCGACATGCACATGCCGACCTGGCCGTTCTTCGCGATCGCCTGGGTCGGCGACGTCTGCGCCGTGCTGCTGATCGCGATCCGCACCTACCGCCTGATCTTCCACCCCGAAGATATGCACGATCCCAAATTGAAGGCGACGGAGTAATCATGAGCACCGATGCCGTCGCCGTAATCGGCTTCGTTTCCCTGTTTGTCCTGATGCTGCTGCGCGTGCCCGTCGGCATGGCCATGGGCCTCGTCGGCGTGTCCGGTTTCGCCTATCTCGTCAACGGGACGGCCGCCCTGAAGCTGGTCGGCCAGACCTCGATGCGCACGGTCACCGACTACACCTTCGGCGTCATCCCGATGTTCCTGCTGATGGGTTCGTTCGTGTCCAATTCCGGCATGAGCCGCGAGCTGTTCCGCGCCGCCAACGGTTTCGTCGGACATTTGCGCGGCGGCCTCGGCATCGCCACCGTCGGCGCCTGCGGCGGCTTTGCCGCGATCTGCGGCTCGTCGGTTGCGACCGCCGCGACCTTCTCGGCCGTCGCCTATCCCGAGATGCGCCGTTTCGGCTATCCGCAATCGTTCGCCACCGGCGTGATCGCGGCGGGCGGCACGCTGGGCGCGATGCTGCCGCCCTCCACGGTGCTCGCCGTCTACGGCATCATCACCGAGCAGGACATCGGAAAGCTCTTCATCGCCGGCATCATCCCGGGCCTGCTGGCGATGAGCATGTACATGATCACGATCTTCCTGATCGGCTATTTCCGGCCCGACTTCCTGCCCAAGGGCAAGGTGACGCCGTGGCGCGAGCGCTTTGCCGGCCTGAAGGAGATCTGGGCGCCGGTGCTGCTGTTCATCTTCGTGATCGGCGGCCTCTACGGCCTGCCCTATTTGCCGCGCTTCACGCCGACGGAGGCGGGCGGCGTCGGCGCCGCCGGCGCATTCATCATCGGCGTGCTGACGGGCCGGCTCGACCGCGAGAAGATCCTGGCCTCGCTGCTCCAGGCGACGCGCACCGCCGCGGCGGTGTTCACGGTGCTGATCGGCGCGCTGATCTTCGGCTATTTCCTCACTGTGACGCAGACGCCGCAGAAAGTGACCGAATTCCTCACCGGCCTCGGTCTCGGCAGTTATGGCGTGCTGGCGCTGATCATGGTGATGTATCTCGTGCTCGGCTGCCTGATGGACGCCATGGCGATGATCATCCTCACCGTGCCGATCATCTTCCCGGTGATCACGCATCTCGGCTTCGACCCGATCTGGTTCGGCGTCATCATCGTCATGACCGTCGAGCTCGGCCTGATCCACCCGCCTGTGGGAATGAACGTCTTCGTCATCAAGAGCGTGGTGAAGGACGTCTCCTTCTCCACGATCTTCAAGGGCGTGATTCCGTTCGTGGTCACCGACCTGATCCGCCTCGTGATCCTGATCGCCTTCCCGCTGCTGGCGACCTGGCTGCCGACGCGGATGATGGCGAATTGACAGGGTGAAGCGATGACGACACCGACGCTCGAGACGAAATACGCTTTCACCATCACCGCGCGCATCGGCGAGGTCGTCACCGCCGGCGAGACCGGCATCGGCGTTCGCCGCATCATCCCGATCATCGGCGGCGAAGTGAAAGGCGCGATATCAGGCAAGGTGCTGCCGTTCGGCGCCGACTTCCAGACCATCCGCCCCAACGAGCTGATCGACCTGGAGGCGAAGTACGCCTTCGAGACCGACGACGGCGCCATTGTCTATGTCGAGAACAAGGGCATGCGCTTCGGACCGGTCGAGCTGCTGCAGAAGCTCAAGCGCGGCGAGCCGGTCGATCCCAAGCTGATCTATTTCCGCACCGTGCCGCGGTTCGAGACCGGGCACGAGAACTATCGCTGGCTGATGCAGCACATCTTCGTCGGCTCAGCCGCGCGCCATGCGGATCGCGTCGTGATCGACGTGCATCAGGTGATGTGAAGGGCGGCGGCCTTTCAACGCTCTCCGCTCGTCGTCCCGGCGAAAGCCGGGACCCATACCGCGTGATCTATCGGTTGCCGGCGGTCGGGGTACCAAACGACCAATCTTCGCCAAATTCCCCTCCGGGAGTATGGGTCCCGGCGTTCGCCGGGACGACACCGAATGTGAGGATCGCCGCCCGGCTCTATATTGACTCTCGCCAAATTCGTTAT
Source organism: Bradyrhizobium genomosp. III (assembly GCF_000261705.1). Classification (NCBI taxonomy): domain Bacteria; kingdom Pseudomonadati; phylum Pseudomonadota; class Alphaproteobacteria; order Hyphomicrobiales; family Nitrobacteraceae; genus Bradyrhizobium; species Bradyrhizobium genomosp. III. The sequence continues at coordinate 34,910 of NZ_AJQF01000365.1, forward strand.
ACAACATAACTATTCTTATAAGGACGCAAATGACACAGGGAAACGCCGAGACCGCTGACGCGGGCGCCTCCGGGCTACTCCGGATCGAGAGGGCGGACCGGGTTCTAACCGTGGGTCTGAACCGGCCGGCCAAGCGCAATGCGCTCAACGACGGCATCATCCTGGAAATCGGCGAGTGTTTTGCGTCCCTGCCCGAGGATATCGGCGCGGTCGTCATCCACGGCATCGGCGACCATTTCTCCAGCGGCCTCGACCTCTCCGAGCTGACCGAGCATGACGCGACCGGCGGCCTGCTGCATTCCCAGATGTGGCACCGGGTGTTCGACCGCATCCAGTACAGCCGCGTCCCCGTGATTGCGGCGCTGAAGGGCGCCGTGATCGGCGGCGGGCTGGAGCTTGCCTGCTCGGCGCATATCCGCGTCGCCGAGCCCTCGACCTATTTCGCGCTTCCGGAGGGACAGCGCGGCATCTTCGTCGGCGGCGGCGGCTCGGTGCGGCTGCCGCGATTGATCGGCGTCGCCAGGATGATGGACATGATGCTGACGGGCCGCGTCTACAGCGCGACCGAAGGCGCCTCCTACGGCTTCGCGCAATATGTCACGGAGGCCGGCAACGGGCTCGGCAAGGCGATGGAGCTTGCGACCAAGGTCGCCTCCAACGCGCCGCTGACGAATTTCGCCGTGCTCCAGGCGCTGCCGATGATCGCGGAGGCCAATCCGCAGACCGGCCTGCTGATGGAATCGCTGATGGCGACCGTCGCGCAGAGCGACAAAGAGGCAAAGCGCAGGATCCGCGAATTCCTCGAACACAAGACCGCAAAGGTAAAGCCCAAATCATGAGCGCGCAGCCGTCCTCTTCCAGCATGGAGCGCGGCGCGAGCACTTTCCCGCTGCGGCCCATTTCATTCGGCGATCCCGTCGTCGACATCGAACGCCGCGACGACGGCACGATCTACCTGCGGCCGAAACAGGCGCTCGGCGACTATCCCGTTCGCCTCACCGACCGCCTGCATCACTGGGCCAGCACCACGCCCGACCGCGTCTTCATGGCCGAGCGCGAAGGCGGCCGCGGCTGGCGCAAGATCACTTACGCCGAGCTGCTGGTCGCGAGCCGTCACATTGCGTCCGGCCTGATTGCGCGCGGCCTGTCGGCGGAGCGGCCGGTCGTCATCCTCTCCGGCAATTCGATCGACCACGCATTGCTGGCGTTCGGCGCGTTCTATGCCGGTATTCCGTTCTGCCCGGTGTCGCCGGCCTACTCGCTGGTGTCGAAGGATTACGGCAAGCTTTCTTACCTGATGAAGCTGCTGACGCCCGGCCTTGTCTTCGCCGAGGATGCCGACAAGTTCGCCGATGCGCTTGCCGCCAACGTCTCGCTCGGGACCGAGATCGCCGCGTCCTACGGCGAGGTGCCAGGCCGCGACGTCACCCTGCTCGCCGACCTCATGGCAACGCCGATCCGCGCCGATCTCGACGATGTCCACGGCAAGATCGGCCCCGACACGATCGCGAAATTCCTGCTGACCTCGGGCTCGACCGGCAATCCCAAGGCCGTCATCAACACCCAGCGCATGATCTGCGCCAACCAGGTGATGTTGCGCGAGACGCTCGCCTTCCTCAAGGACGAGCCGCCCGTCATCATCGACTGGCTGCCCTGGAATCACACCTTCGGCGGCAACCACAATATCGGCCTGACGCTCTATAACGGCGGCTCGATGTATCTGGACGCCGGCAAGCCGATGCCCGGCGGCATCGAGGAGACCGTGCGCAATCTCCAGGAGATTTCGCCGACGGTCTATTTCAACGTGCCCAAGGGCTATGAATCGCTGCTGCCTTATTTGCGCGACGACCAGGGCCTGCGCGCAAAGTTCTTCGACCGGCTGCACGCGATGTTCTTCTCCGGCGCCGCGCTGTCGCCATTCATCTGGAACAGCCTCGACGAGCTCGCGGTGAAGGAAAAGGGTTATCGGGTTCCGATGCTGACCGGGCTCGGTGCGACCGAGACCGCGCCGTTCTTCATGTCGGTCAATCCGCGCACCAGCCGCTCCGGCCATGTCGGCCTGCCTGTTTCGGGCAACGACGCGAAACTGGTGCCGAACAACGGCAAGCTGGAAGTGCGCGCCAAGGGGCCGAACGTCATGCCCGGCTACTGGCGCCAGCCCGACATCAGCGCAAAATCCTTCGACGAGGAAGGATTTTACATGATGGGTGATGCGCTCAAGCCCGCCGATCCCGATGATCTCAACGCAGGCTTCGATTTCGACGGCCGTGTCGGTGAAGACTTCAAGCTCGCCAGCGGCACCTGGGTCAGCGTCGGCCCGCTGCGCGCGCGCCTCACGGCGGCCTGCGCCCCGCTGGTGCGCGACGTCGTCATCGCCGGCATCAATCGTGACGAGGTCTCGGCGCTGGTCGTGCTCGACCTCGATGGCTGCCGGCTGATCAATCCGACGCTGCCGACCGACGATCTCGTCGTCGCAACACGCGACCGGCTGGTGCGCGAGGCTTTTCGCGAGCGCCTGACCCGTTTCCTCAGCCAAGCCACGGGTTCCTCGACCCGGATCACGCGCGCGATCCTGATGGACGCGCCGCTCTCGATCGACAAGGGCGAAGTCACCGACAAGGGTTCGATCAACCAGCGCGCCGTGCTCGAGCACCGCATCGAATTGATCGAGGAGCTCTACGCTGCCAATCCATCGGACCGTGTGATATCGGTCGGCTAACCCGGACATAAGCCACAGGAGAACGCCATGTTGTTGAAAGATCAGGCAGCCATCGTCACCGGCGGCGCATCGGGGCTTGGCGCCGCCACCGCGCGAAAACTTGCGGCGCAGGGCGCCAAGGTCGCGGTCTGCGATCTCAATGCCAAGCTCGCCGAGACCGTTGCCGCCGAGATCAAGGGCGTGGCGATTACCTGCGACGTCTCCGACGCCGCTTCCGCTGAAGCTGCGATCGCGCAGGCGACCAAGGCTCTTGGCGCGCCGCGCGTGCTGGTCAATTGCGCCGGCATCGGCGTTGCCAAGCGCGTCGTCGGTCGCGACGGCCCGATGGCGCTCGCCGATTTCGACAAGGTGATCAAGGTCAACCTGATCGGCACCTTCAACATGCTGCGCCTGGCCGCCACCGAGATGTCCAAGCTGGAGCCGCAGGCGACCGGCGAGCGCGGTGTCATCATCAACACGGCCTCCGTTGCCGCTTATGACGGCCAGATCGGTCAGTCCGCCTATTCGGCTTCCAAGGGCGGCATCGTCGGCATGACGCTGCCGATCGCGCGCGAGCTGGCGCAGTTCGGCGTCCGCGTGCTGACCATCGCGCCCGGCCTGTTCCTGACCCCGCTGCTCGCGAACCTGCCGCAGGAAGCCCAGGACTCGCTCGCCGCCGCGATCCCCTTCCCGCGCCGGCTCGGCCATGCCGACGAGTTCGCCGCGCTCGCGCTGCACATGGTCGAGAACTCCTACCTGAACGGCGAAGTGGTGCGCCTCGACGGCTCGCTGCGCATGGCACCGAAATAAGGCGCGCGACACATGTTCGTGAACCGGCGCGACGTACAGATCCAGTGGGGCGATTGCGACCCCGCCAACATCGTCTACTACCCGCGCTATTTCGCGATGTTCGACGATTCGACCTCGACCCTGTTCGAGGTCGCCGGATTCTCCAAGCAGGATCTGGTCCGCAAGTACGGCCTGGTGGGCATCCCCATGGTCGACACGCGGTCCAAGTTCTACATCCCCTCGACCTATGGCGACTGGATCACCATCGAGACGAAGATCGAGAGCATCAAGCGTTCGAGCTTCGAGGTGAAGCACAACGTCTACAAGGGTGACGCGCTGGCGATCGAGGGTTTTGAGACCCGCGTCCTGGTCGGTCGCGATCCCGTTAACCCCGACAAGCTGAAATCGGCACCGTTCCCGGCGGAAATGGTAGCCAAATTCACGGGGAGTTAAATCCGGAGCTAATCGCCGCATCGCCAAAAGAGGGGGCTGAATTACCCCCCGATTTCTGCTTTCAAAGAAACACGTAAAGGGAGGAATAGATGAAACGCTTTTACTTGACCGCCGCCATCACCGCGGCGACGCTTGCCCTGCCGGCGCTGCCCGCGCTGGCCCAGACCAGCGAAATCACCATCGGCATCACCACCACCACGACCGGCCCCGGCGCCGCGCTCGGCATTCCCGAGCGGAACGCGCTGGAATTCGTGCCGAAGGAAATCGGCGGCGTGCCGCTGAAGGTGATCGTGCTCGACGACGGCGGCGATCCCACCACCGCGACCACCAACGCCCGCCGCTTCGTGACCGAATCCAAGGCCGACATCATCATGGGCTCGGCGCTGACGCCGCCGACGATCGCGGTCTCCAACGTCGCCAACGAAGCCGGCATTCCGCATTTCGGCCTGGCGCCCTTCCCGATCACGCCCGAGCGCATGAAGTGGTCGGTGGCGATGCCGCAGCCGATCCCGATCGTGGGCAAGGTGCTGTACGAGCACATGAAGAGCAAGGGCGTGAAGACGCTCGGCTATATCGGCTATTCCGACTCCTATGGCGATCTCTGGTTCAACGACCTCAAAGCCCAGGCCGTGCCGATGGGCATGACCATCGTCGACGAGGAGCGCTTCGCCCGTCCCGATACGTCGGTGACCGGACAGGTGCTGAAGCTGGTCGCCGCCAACCCGGATGCGATCCTGGTCGGCGCGTCGGGCACCGCGGCCGCGCTGCCGCAGACCGAGTTGCGCGAACGCGGCTATCAGGGCCTGATCTACCAGACCCACGGCGCCGCCAGCATGGACTTCATCCGCATCGCCGGCAAAGCGGCCGAAGGCGTGCTGATGGCGTCGGGTCCGGTGATGGACCCCGAGGATCAGCCGGACGAAGCCGCCACCAAGAAGCCGGGTCTCGCGCTCAACGCCGCGTATGAGGCAAAGTACGGCCCGAACAGCCGCAGCCAGTTCGCTGGCCATTCCTACGACGCCTTTGAGATCCTCAAGCGCATCATCCCGACCGCGCTGAAGACCGCAAAACCCGGTACGCCGGAATTCCGCGAAGCGATCCGCCAGGCCTTGCTGACGGAGAAGGAGCTGGCGGCGAGCCAGGGCGTCTACAACTTCACCGAAAAGGACCGCTACGGCCTCGACGACCGCTCGCGCATCCTGCTGACGGTGAAGAACGGCAAGTACTCGCTGGTGAAATAGACACGGCGAAAGTTGAGAGACAACGAGAGCCGGCCCGATGGGCCGGCTCTTTTGTTTTTCGGATTTGAGATCGAGCTGCGGGCCCCAGGCGCCGGTGCGCCCCTTCTCCCGCTTGCGGGAGAGGGGCACCGAGCCCGCGGATACGGCGGCCTCAAGC
>NZ_AJQF01000366.1:0-20498 GCF_000261705.1 Bradyrhizobium genomosp. III
GGCGAATTCGGGGTAGTAGTTGTCCATCATGCGATCGACATAAGCGGTGAGGTTCGGAAAGCCCTCGGCGCGCTCGCGCAGGGCCGATTCGAAGAACGGCGAGAGGATGCCGGCGAGCATACCGAAGGCGGTGGCGTCGACGCCGCAGGGCTTGTTGCCCATCAGATAGGATTTGTCGCCGAGCTGCACCGAGAGCGCGAACAGCGAGCGCACAGCGAGCTCGACATCGTCATCGGGCCCATGGCGGCCGAGGCCCGAGAGCAGATAGTTCTCGGCGACGCGGAATTGCGCATCCTCGCGCAGTTTCTCGCGGTTGTGCTCCGGTGCGCCGTCGAAGAAATGCGCAGGCCCCTTGGCGAAATTGACCGGATCGACCCAGCGCGCCCCGACCAGCCCCCAGTAGATGTGGTGCTCGATCATCCGTTCGAACGCCCAGGCCTGCGCGCGGTCGGTCAGCGACAGCCCGGCATCGAAATCAAAGCCGTATCGGCGCTCGATATGGGCGCGGATGAAGGTGGAATCGGCCACCGCCTCGCCGCCATCGTCGATGAAGGGCAGCTGCCCCTTGGGCGAGGCGGGCGGCATTGCCCGCTCCTTCCGGTAAGGCAGTCCCGCCATCTTGAGCTGCACCTCCGTCTTGGTGACGAAGGGGCTGATTTCCGGCAGGCCGAAGCCGGTGCCAAATCCGTAGAGCGTGATCATGAAAGCTTCTCCTGAACCACCGAAAAGTTGACGGAACCTAGTGCCGGGCTGCTGCCACCATGGTGGCAGCAGCCGTGATATCTTCTGCGAAACGGGCCCCCCGCCAGGCACGGCCCATCACATGGCGGACCAGCGCGTCCGCAGCCTGGATCAGCGGGCGTGCCACCACGCTCGCAAGGGCAAACCGGAGGTCGACGGCCATGAGATCGAGCGAAACGAGGCGGCCGAACGCCGATGCGGACCACGCCTGTGCCCGCAACATCGGAATAGCCGGGCCGAAATGGGTCGGAATGATCATGGACAAATCCTCTTCAGTCGATGTGTTGTCCCGGTATAGAACCCCCCTGCTGCCAACATCCTGTCAGCAGCCGCGCGCCACTTTCTGAAAAGATCACCGACAAGGGACCAGCATGAGACGCGCCGACCGGCTGTTTCAAATCATCCAGGTGCTGAGGCGCACGCGTAAGCCGCTGACGGCGGACGCCATCGCGGCCGAGCTCGAGACCTCGAAGCGCACGATCTATCGCGACATCGCGACGCTGATCGGCCAGCGCGTGCCGATTCGCGGTGAAGCCGGCATGGGCTACATCCTGGAAAAGGGATTTGATCTCCCGCCTTTGATGCTGACGCCCGACGAGATCGAGGCGGCGGTGCTGGGCGCCCAATGGGTCGCCGGCCATGCCGATTCGGCACTCGCGCGCGCGGCCGAAGATCTGATGGCCAAGATCGCCGACACCGTGCCCGAGCGCCTGCGTCCTTTCGTGCTGGAGCCGGCGAGCCGGGCTCGGCCGAGCTGGAACAGGGAGCCGGACCGCCTGGACATGGTACGTACGCGCACCCAGATCCACGAAGGCAAGAAGATCATGCTGCGCTATCGCGACGAGCAGGGCCGCGCCAGCGAGCGCATGATCTGGCCGATCTCGGTCGGCTACCTCGAAGCCGTGCGCCTGCTGGCAGCCTGGTGCGAGCTACGCGGCGACTTCCGCAGCTTCCGCACCGACCGCGTGGTCGACGCCAACTATCTCGACGAGAGATATCCGGAGCGGCGCGACGTGCTGCGCGCGAGATGGCGGCAGAGCCTGGTCTGGGGCCCGCCCAAAGACACCTGACAAGGACATGTGAGGACGATGGAAGAGAACTCCCCCGTCGATCTGTCGAGCTTTTGCCAGAGTTGCGGCGCCTGCTGCGGCTATTCGGCGAACTGGCCGCGCTTCTCGATCGAGAGCGACGAAGAGCTTGCCGCGATTCCGGAAGCGCTGGTCAACGAAAGCCAATCCGGCATGCGTTGCGAGGGCGATCGCTGTTCGGCCTTGCAAGGGGATATCGGAAACTCGACCGCATGCGGCATCTATGCGATGCGGCCAGAGGTGTGCCGCACCTGCATGCCCGGCGACGCCGAATGCGCGATGGCGCGGCGGAAGTTCGGGCTTCCGGCTATCGAAGCAAGTTAGGCCGGAACGGCTTCGCCGATTTCGTCGTCGATTTCGTCGTCCAGCGGTGCGAGCACCGAGAGCGGCTTGGTCGACAGCGTGATCGGCTTGCGCCCGCCCGATAGCGACGGCGAGGATTTCGCCGTGCCTTCGCGCGACAGCGCATAGAGCGTCGAGCCGACGCGGCCGCCGTTTTCGATCAGGTCGCGCTCGTTGCAGCTCCCTGCGATCGCGACCGCCAGCGAGTGCAGATGGCTGCGGCGATAGCAGAACAGCGCCAGCCTGGCGCGCGCGTCAGGAGAAACACTCTCAACCAGCCTCGGCAGGCCACCCTCGCTGGCGCGATACATCTCGCCAAGGAGCTCGTCGCGAACCGGGCAGAAATCGCTCTCAAAAGTGTCGCGGCTTGAAAACATTGCAGTTCTCCCTCGTGTGCGGAAGATGCAGCGCAATTCTCTAATGAAAGGTTAACCACGCTGCCCGGTAGTCACCCGGGGTGCTTGCGCGTGGGCCGCGAATCGGAGGCGGCGGGGAGCTCTCCGCGGCCCTCCTTCGAGACGCCCGCCTTCGGCGGGGCTCCTCAGGATGAGGTCTGGAACTGCTGACAGACTATCCCCTCACGGTGAGGAGGCGCGTAGCGCCGTCTCGAACCATGCAGGCCCGACCGTCGCCCCGAGGCCACTCCCCTCAGTTCGCCGCCATGAAGATGGAGAGGCCGAAGCCGGTGAGATGGTGCAGGGCCTGGTCGACGCCGATCAGGGTCCAGAACCAGGGATGCGCAAGGTCGACGCCGAAATTCGCCGAGACCAGTCCCTTGGCGCGGTCGATCGTGATGTGGATCACGAAGTCGATAAAGGCCACGAACCAGAATTTCGGCGCGACGATCAGGATCAAGGGCAGCGCAACCGCAAGGTGAATCAGGCAATGCACCAGAAGCGGCAGGGCCCAGCCGTGCTTCTGGTCCTTGCCGTGCGCCATCCAGGCCGTCTGGAGAACGAAATCGGCGATGATGTGCTTGAAGGTGAGCAGCAACATCCAGCCAATGAGCGCTTCGACCGGAATCGCCGATGACATGGGTGGAAACGACAAAGCCGACGCCCTCATTGAGGTGACAAGAAAAATTGGAGCGTTCAGCGCAACTTCTTCTTGGACCGGTCAAACCGCCGGGACCTTCGATTTATGACATCTCCCGCGGCGGAATGCAGCCGGGGGGAACCGGAAAATCGCCAAGTGTGGCTAACCGGTGATAGGATGACCTTTCGCCGCGTCCGCGTCGAGTAAGGTTACCCTCGGCTCGAAATTTGCATTCCGGTCCCGGCGCGCTATCATTGCCGGTACAGAATATCATTCTTTTTTCAGACGTTTAGGAATTGCAGGGCGCCCGCCGCGATCACGTCCGCGAGCCGTCCGTCACCGGAGAATAAGGCCAGAGTGCTGCCATGAGTACTGAAGGCCCCACCGCATCCCCGATCGAGCCGCCGCCGCGGCGCCCCAAGGTGATCAAGACCAATCAGCAACAGGTCTTCCTCTACGTCGTGCTGACCCTGCTGCTGTCGCTCGCCACCGTCTGGGGCGGCCGTGCCATGCTGCACAATTCGGAGACGCTGACCTTTGCCGTCGGCGCTCCCAACAGCGACGAGGCGCTGTTCGCGGCAAAGCTCGCCGCCCTGCTGAAGAGCAACGCCTCGCGCTTCCGGATCAAGGTCGTCAACAACGCCGACAACGCCAAGGCGCTCGCGCAGTTCGACCGCAAGCAGGCCGATCTCGCCGTGCTGCGTACCGACGCCAAGGTGCCGCTGCGGGCGCGCACGCTCGCGATCCTCGAGCACGACCTCGTGCTTCTGCTCGGTCCCGGCAACAAGAAGATCAAGTCGATCGCCGAGCTGAAGAAAAAGAAGGTCGCCGTTCTCGCCGAGAACGAATCCTCCCTCGCCTTCGTCCGCGGCATCCTCGACATCCCCGACGGTCCGGACGCCGCCAAGATCCAGATGGCGCCGCAGGGCACGACGCTCGACAAGCTGTTTGCGCCGTCAAACGGCTTTGGCGCGGTGATCGCCATCGTTCATGCCTCCAGGGCGGTGCGCGACAAGGCCTATGAGCAGGTCGCCAAGCGCGGCGGCTTCACGCTCAACGCGATCGACGAGGCCAAGGCGCTGGCGCGCAAGCTCCCGGGCATTTCCAGCGAGACGCTGACGGCAGGCACGCTGTCGACCTCGCCGCAAATTCCCGACGACGACCTCGACACGGTCGGGCTCGAATGGCTGCTGGTCACGCAATCCAGGATGTCCCCATCCACGGCGGGCGAGCTGGCGCGCACCATCTACGAGAACAAATCCGCGCTCGGGCTCGACAACGGCTTTGCCAGCAGAATTGAGCCGGCCTCGACCGAGAAGGACGCCTTCGTGATGGCGCACCAGGGGGCGGCCGACTACATCAACGACGACACCAAATCGTTCATGGATAAGTACAGCGACCTGATGTATCTGGGCGCCGCCGCGCTCAGCGTCATCGGCTCGATCTTCGCGGCGATCTACGCCAAGATCACCCGCATCGCGCCGGAGAAGGCCAGCGAGCTCTCCACCGCCATCCTCGACATCGGCGAGCGGATCGAGCACGCCCACTCTCTGGACCAGCTCGAATGTCTCCAGGACGAGCTGGAGGGCATCTTGCGCGGCGCCGTCATCGGTCTCAGGGACGGCACGATCAGTACCGACGGGCTCGACACCTTCAAGCTCGGTTACGAATTCGTCCGCGACGAGATCGGCATGCGCCGCGACTATCTGAAACGCCATGCCGGCGAAACCGAGAAGACGGTTCAGGGCGGCGGCCCTGCCCAGCACGACGACAGCAATGTCGTGGTGGTGAAGACCGCCCAGAGCGCCTGACGGCCGCGCCGGTTGGCGCCGCCGCTGTGCCGAAGGCGTTGCGGCGCCGAGCCGGGACCCAGGAACCGCAGCTTGCGCCGCTGGATGAGCCCCGGCTCTGCAGCGCATCACTCCGTGCTGCGCTGCGCCCGGGGCACGAGAGAGAGATCGTGACGACCGCTCGTCTGGAACCCAGCCCATCTGCAACCGTTGGTTTCCGGTTGCAACCGGAGACCGCAGCATGCGTGCACTCCTCATCATGGTCCTTCTGGGAATGCTGGCGGCGGCCGGCTACTTCGCCTATTCCGCAATGGCGGTCGAAGGTGAGCCGATCCCGACGGAAGGCTATGTGGCGCTGGCACTGGGCGCGGGGTTTTCCGTCATTGTCGGCGTCGGGCTGATGGTGCTGCTGTTCTTCAGCAGCCGCCGTGGCTACGACGAGCCGCCGCATTTCAGGTAAGGCACCACGCCAGCGACGGCGGCACGGACCGGCAGGCGCAGCAGCGCCGTTCACCCAGCCTGCCCGTCGTTGACGGCCCCCGCCCGGGCGGGCACTTTGACACCGGCGTCCCCGCCGGGACCCGAAGACTTGTCTCAAGATCGAGCCGCCTTTCCGCATGTCCAAGCCGCTGATTTCCGCTCTGGCCCAGTTCGCGGCCGCCACGGCCGGCCGCAACATGACCAAGGCGGCCTATGTGGCTGTGACCGTCGGCGTGCTCAGCATGGTGTTGCTGTCGGACAAGCGCGCCCAGGAGGCGCACGGCTGGTTCAACGCCCTGCTCTGGACCTGCCTCGCCTATTTCATGTTCGAATGGCTGGTGCGGCTGCGCCACATGACGCAGCAGGGGCGGCTCTCGCTGTACATGTCCTCCTCCGCCGGACTGGTCGATGCGATCGGGGCGCTGGCGGTGCCGGTCGCGCTTCTCTTCGGCGCCGAGCCGAAGACGGCCTGGCTGCTCAGCGTGCTCTGGGTGCTGAAGGTGGTGCCTGGCATCCCCGGCCTGCGGCAGCTTCGCCGCGTGCTGGTGCTGGAATCGGGCCCGCTGGTCAGCGTGCTCGTGATCTTCCTGATGGTGGTCTTCCTCGCCTCCGTCGCCGAATATTTCCTGGAGCGGGACGTGCAGCCGCAGACTTTTGGCAGCGTGCCCGCCGCGCTGTGGTGGGCCGTCGTCACACTCACGACCACCGGCTACGGCGACGTCGTGCCGGTCACGCCGCTCGGCCGCATCGTGGCGGCCGCGGTGATGATCTCCGGCCTCGGCGTGTTCGGCCTCTGGACCGGTATTTTGGCGACCGGATTTGCCGCCGAGACGCGGCGCGACAATTTCCTCAAGACCTGGGAATCCGTCAGCAAGGTGCCATTCTTCGCAGCGCTCGGGCCCGCTGCGATTGCCGACGTCACCCACATGCTGCGGACCATGGAGCTGCCGGCGCGCACCATGATCATTCGCAAGGGCGCGCAGGGCGATTGCATGTATTTCATCGCCGCGGGCGAGGTCGAGGTCGAACTGCCCGGCAAGAAGGTCCAACTCGGCGAAGGCGCCTTCTTCGGCGAGATGGCGCTGCTCGGCAACAACAAGCGCGGCGCCAACGTCTCGACCACGAAAGTGTCGCGGCTTCTGGTGCTCGACCTCGTCGACTTCCGCGTGCTGATGGCGCGGCATCCCGATCTCGCCGAGACCATCGACGCCGAGGCGAAACGCCGCGCGCTCGAAAACAGATAAAAGGAGACAAGAATGTCGGACATCACCGACGCAGCCACCGGCCCCGTGCTCGAACGTGACGGCGCCCGCGCCACCATCCGCCTCAACCGGCCCAAGCATCTCAACCGGCTGCAGGCCGAGGACCTCGACGACCTCGTCAGACTGTTCGACCTGGTCGAGGCGGATCCCGAGATCCGTGTGCTGGTGCTGACCGGCACCGGACGCGCCTTCTCCGCCGGGTATGACCTCAACTCGGTCGCCGAGCGCGCCGTCAGCGCCAGCGAGCAGCAGAGCGCGGGCTCTGCATTTGAGGTGGTCGTCAACCGGCTGGAGGATCTGGGCGTGCCGACGATCTGCCGGCTCAACGGCGGCGTCTATGGCGGCTCGACCGACCTCGCGCTCGCCTGCGATTTCCGCATCGGCGTCGACACCGCCGAGATGTTCATGCCGGCGGCGCGGCTCGGGCTGCATTACTACAGGAGCGGCATCAAACGCTACGTCACCCGGCTCGGCGTCGACAATGCGAAGAAGCTGTTCCTGACGGCGCAGAAGATCAGCGCGCCGGAGATGCTGCGCATCGGTTATCTCACCGCGATGGTACCGGTGGAATTCCTCGACGAGGAGGTCGACAAGCTCGCCAACATCCTCGCCGGCAATGCCCCGCAGGCGATGCGCGGCATGAAGCGCGCGATCAACGAATTCGCCCGCGGCGAGCTCGATGACCACGCCGCCGACCAGCGCCACCGCGACAGCATGCGCGGCGACGAGATCAAGGAAGGCATCAAGGCGTTCGCGGAGAAGAGAGCGCCGAGGTTTTGAAATTTCTCTCGCTGTCGTCCCGGACAAGCGCGCCCTAAGCGCGCGCCGATCCGGGACCCATAACCACAGGGAGTGGTTACCGCGCCGGGCTGCTAACTCCGAGTCTTCGGAAAATATCTCCCTGTGGTTATGGGTCCCGGGTTCGCGCTACGCGCGCCCCGGGACGACAGCGGAGAATGAGGCGCCTGCTCAGCCCCCAACCGCCTTCGCATGCAGCGCCGCCATCTCGTCGTCCGCCGCATTGATGCGCTGGAATGCAGGCCGCGCGGTCATGCGTTCGGCATAGCGGACGAACACGTCCTTCTTCGGTACGATGCCGAACATCATGGTCCAGCTGAACGCCACGCCCCACAACACATCGGCGGCCGTCATCCGCTCGCCAAGCAAATAGGGCCCTTTCGACAGCTGCGCTTCCAACGCGCCGAGCATGGTGTCGTAGTCGGCATAGGGCGACTGCGTGATCGGCGCCGGCTCGCGCTGCATGAACTTGTCGATCAGCGCCGGCTCGAAGGATGAGCCGTAATAGGCGATCCAGCGCAGATAAGGACCGCGCAGCGGATCGTTCAGGGCGGGCGTCAGACCTGCCTGCGGGAAGAGATCGGCGAGATGGATGGTGATCGCGACCTGCTCGGTCACCAGGGCATCGCCGTGGCGGATCGCCGGGACCTTGCCGAGCGGATTGATGGCGAGATAAGCGGGCTGACGCTGCTCGCCGGCCTTCATGTTGAGGACATGCAGATCGTAGCGCGCGCCCAGCTCCTCCAGCAGCACCCGCGTGCCGGTGGCGCGGCTTTGCGGCGAGTAATACAGCGTGATGCGGTTCGGATCGGTCATGGCAGGTCTCCATCGGGCCAGCGGGCGGTGGGGCAGCTTGTAGCGGGCCATACCTGACATCCTGTGTCAGGTATGGTTTAAGCAATCCATGCGCGCGAGCCGAATGTTGTCGATCCTCACCACCCTCCAGGCCAGGGGGCAAGTCACCGCGCCCGAACTCGCGGAGGCCTGCGAGGTCTCGGTCCGCACGATCTATCGCGACATCGACGCGCTCGCCGCGTCCGGCGTTCCGGTTTACGCCGACCGTGGCGCGGAGGGCGGCTATCGGCTGCTCGACGGCTATCGCGTGCGGCTGAACGGCCTGTCGCAGAGCGAGGCCGAGACGCTGTTCCTGGCGGGCTTGCCGGGCCCGGCGGCGGCGCTCGGGCTTGATGCGGCAATGATCGCCGCGCAGAACAAGCTGATGGCGGCGCTGCCCGTCCATCTGCGCCAGGATGCCAGCCGGATGCAGGAACGCTTTCATCTGGATGCGCCGGGCTGGTTCGGCGAGGCCGAAGAGCCGAAGCATCTGCGCACGATTGCCGGCGCGGTGCTGCGCGGGACACTGATCAAGATCCGCTACCGGAGCTGGCGCGCGGAGAAGCAGCGTCGCCTCGCGCCGCTCGGCCTCGTGCTGAAGGGCGGGAGCTGGTATTTCGCCGGCCAGGTCGACGCCAGCGTGCGCACCTATCGCGTCGCGCGCGTGCTCGACTGCACGGCGCTCGACGAAGGCTTCGATCGTCCCGCCGATTTCGATCTCGCCGCCTATTGGCAGGCCGCGACGCTGCGTCTCGAGGCCGAGATGCATCCCAATGTCGCGATCGTCCGGTTGTCGCCGTTCGGCGTCAAGCTGCTCGACGCGCTGAGCCAGCCGTACATCAAGGCGCGCACGCAGCTCGAGGAGACCGCTGATGTGGACGGCTGGCGCATTGCGCGCGTGCCTGCTGGCAAGACGTCCTGGCACGCCGCGGCCGAATTGTTGCGGCTCGGCCCCGAGGCCGAGGTGCTGGAGCCCGCCGACCTCCGCGACAAGATGGCGGAACTGACGCAGGCGATGGCCGCGCGCTATCGCGCGGCGCGGAAAACATGAGGCCGGCATCTTTCGCCGCAGCCCACGAAACATTCCTGAAACACGATTCTCCTCCTCCCGGGTGAACGCATTCGCGTCTCGGCCCGACCGAGATGCAGGGACACAACAACGGCCTTAGCGCCACACTGGAGAATGAAGATGTTTCGTAAGCTTGCTCTCGGCCTGATCGCCGCCGGTTCGCTCGGCGTTGCCGCTCTCGCGCCCACCGCCGCCTCGGCTGGCGGTTTCCACCATCACCATTGGGGTCATGGCTGGGGTCCGGGCTGGGGCTTCGGCGGCGTCTACGTCAACACCGGCGTCAGCAACTGCTACCAGGAGCGCCTCGTTCGGACCCGCCATGGCATGCGCGTCCGCGTCGTGAATGTCTGCGCGTACGGAATCTACTGATATCTCGCCTTCCAAACAAAGCTCCGGTCGCGCTGCGGCCGGAGTTTTGCGTTTGGTTAACGGCTCCTCAGATTCCGGCGAAACCAGGCCCAGGTTTCGCGCGTCGTATGGATGTAGCCGCGGCCGCGATAAACGATCTCACCGTCGACGATCTCGTTCAGCTTCGGCAGCGCGTGAAACGGTATCGAGGGATAGGCGTGGTGCTCGACATGGTAGGGCATGTTCCACGCGAACCATTTGACCACCGCAGCGGTGTAGGTGGTGCGGGTGTTCTGAAAAGCACTGCGAGTGCGCTCGCAGCCGGTATGCTCGGCATAGAGATAGGGCCGCAGGAACAACTGCCCAATAACAAGCGGGACGAGCCAGACCCAGAGCAGCAGCGCTGACGAGAACCACAGCGAGAGCGCGAGCAGCAGGACATAGACCGCGACATAGATACGCGCCTCTCTCACGATGACGGCGCGCTTGTTTTCGGGGATCCAGGGCACGGTGACCTTTCCGGTGACCGCATGGCCGAGCATCAGCCGGAGACGGCCGGCGACCTGGAGCAGGCCGCTATAGGCGATCGCGAGCTGCGTGTCGGATGTCGGTTTCACCCCGACGATCAGCTCGGGATCCTTGTCCGGATCCTGGGTGTAGCGATGATGATCCCAGTGAAACAGGCAGTAATATTCGTAAGGCAATCCGATGAGGAAGGCCGAGAGATAACCGACGACGAGGTTGAGGCTGCGGCTTTTGAACGCGGTCTTGTGCGCGGTCTCGTGCACCGCCATGAACAGGAAGGCGACGACATAGCCCTGCACCGCCATCAGCGGCAGCGCCCAGAGCATGCCCCAGGTCGACGAAACCTTCCAGATCAGCGTGCCCACCAGCACGATCACGCCATAATGGCCGAGGCTCTGCGCTGCGCCTCTGACATCGGAGCGGGCCGACAATTCGCGCAGCATGGCGGGCGTTAGCGGCTTCAGGCGATGGCCGGACTCTGAAACGGCTGTGTCGGTCATGATCGGTTGCCTGCCTGCTTGCCAAGTAGGTCCGCGATTTCGGCCTTGATGAAGGCCTGGTCGCGCGGATTGCCAACGGGATTGCCGGCGCGATGGCCATGCAGCGACGGGATCGGATGCAGCACCGCGGATTTCGCGTTGACCAGTCGGCCGAGCTCGTCCTCGTTGTCGCGGACATCGAAATAACGGTCAGTCGCGCCCGGCATCAGCAGCACGTGCGCCTTGATCGCCGCCAGCGCCCGATCGAAATCGCCAGCGAAGCTCGCACAGCGGCTGATGTCGCCATTCTGCCAGATGCCGATCTGCGCCAGCAGATCATTGGCGTCGCGCCGGGCAAACGTCGCGTCCCAGACGCGGACGAGATAATCCTCCAATGAGGTGAAGCCCGCCTCGCGCCAGAGCTCGTCGCGATAGAAGCCGTGCGACATCGCCCAGCCGGCATAGACGCGCCCCATGGCGCGGTAGCCGGCGACGGGTTTCTCGGCGAAGCGGCCGTGGCCGAAGGCAGGATCGGCGGTCAGCGCGGCCTTCACGCTTTCCAGGAAGACATGGTTATAGGGTGCGCAGCGGGCGCTGCCGCAGACCACGGCTGCACGCTCGACCATGTCGGGGTGCAGCGCCGCCCAGTGATACGCCTGCATGCCGCCCATCGACCAGCCATAGACGAGGGCCAGCTTTGAAATGCCGAAACGCTCGGTGAGGAGCCGATGCTGGACCGTAATCGCATCGTGATAGGTCACCTCGGGAAACGGCGCCGCGGTATTCGACGGCGAGGACGACAGGCCGTTGCCGAACAGGTTCGGGATGACGATGAAGTAGCGCGTGGGATCGAGCACGCCGTCCGGGCCGATCAGCCACTCGGTGTCAAAATGCTGCGCGCTGAACGAGGTCGGATAGAGGATGACGTTGTCCTTTGCAGCGCTCAGCGTGCCGTAGGTCTTGTAGGCAAGCTTCAGCGAAGGGAAAACGCTCCCGGACTGGAGGACAACGTCGCCAGCCTCGAAGATCTCGTAGTGCGCCGTCATGAACCGAACTCCGCTTACGCGGCCGCAGAGCGCCGCAGCTTCCACGATGCATCGATCATGCCGGGCTCGCAGCTGCGTCATTGCAGCAGATTTTGTAACTGTACTTATAGTACAGTTATTCGAGACCGGCAAGATAAATCAGATCCGCTCGCCGGCTCAGGCGATGGCGGCGACGTAGCGCTCCACCGACGCCGCGAAGGCGGCCTTGGCGCCGCTGGCGATGTTGCGGCCCCACCAGGCGCCATAGATGCGATCGAAGGCGAGCGGCTCGACGGCGGCCGCAATCCGCCGCACCGCAGCTGCATTGAGCGGCATGTAGTTGGGATAGGAATACATGAAGCTGACGAAGCGGCGGTCCATCGTCACCTGGGCGATGTCGCCGGTGAGCAGCGCGCCGCTGCCCTCGGCACCGCGTTGCCAATGCAGCATGGTGGCGCCGGCGAAATGACCGCCGGTGCGTAGCAGCAGCACATCGTCTGAGATGCGGTGGCTCTCGCCGGTCCAGTGCACGATCGAGGGATGCGGCCGCGTGACGAAAGCGCGATCGTCGGCATGCAGATAGACCGGCACGCCGCCAAAGGTATCGCTCCAGTCTGCGACCGCGCCGTAGTAATGCGGATGCGAGATCGCGATCGCCTTCAGCCCGCCGAGCGCCGCCACGTACTGGATGGCTTCATCGGTCGCGAGCGGAATGCAATCCCACATCACGCAGCCGTCGCCCTGAGGCACCAGCAGCGCGCGCTGTCCGATCGCGAAGCTCGGCTCCAGACCGATCCCGGTGAGGCCGAGATCGTCGCGTCCCACCAGTCGATGGCCCCGCGCGAGCTCCTCGCGCGTGAGAAAGGTCTGCCCTTTCCAGTTCACGAACTGCCGTTCATCCTCGCAGATCACGCAGGAGGCGGGCGGATTTCCGACGTTTGGGAATTGCGCGCCGCAGGTTTCGCAGATCCAGAGAAGCATGACCAGAACTCCGTGGGAAGATCGCAGGATGACATTGCGACCGCGCTTTCGGCAAGATCGGAACCAACGCGCCCAGCGCTCGTTACGTTCAGGTCCACGCCGGAAGGATGGTCAAGAGGATCGCGACACACGAAGAGCATGTTTAGGTATCGATGACATCGCGGCCTCCCTCCTCGTCCCGTATCTGGCCTCTGTTCGCGCTCAACTTCTTCATGGCCGACATGCAGTCGGGCATTGGGCCGTTCGTCGGGGTCTTCCTCCAGGAGCGCGGCTGGGCGACCGGGTTGATCGGCACCGCGATGACGATCGGCAATGTCGCGGGCATGCTGGTCACGACCCCGATCGGCGGCTTCATCGATTCCAGCCGCAACAAACGGCTATGGGTCGTCATTCCCGGCATCTGCGTCGTTCTCGCCTCCGCCATCATCCTGATCTCGCAAAACTTCTGGGCGGTGACGTTCTCGCAAGTGGCGCAATCGCTGGCGAGCGCCGCCATCGTGCCGGCGGTAACAGGCATCACGCTCGGCATCGCCAAGCAGAAGGGGTTCAACGCGCTCAACGGCCGCAATCAGGCCTTCAACCACGCCGGCAACATGGTCGGCGCGGCATTGTCCGGCTATCTCGGCTACAGGTTCGGCTATGTCGCCGTGTTCGTGCTGGCGGCCGTGTTCGGCGCCATCGCGATCGCCTGCGTGATGATGATCCCCGCCAAAGCGATCGACGACCGTGCCGCACGCGGCAGCAAGGAAGACGACTCCAAGGCTCCGCCGGATGCGATGACGATGCTGCTCAAGCACAAGGCTCTGCTCGTGCTGGCACTCGCGCTCGCGGTCTTCCACCTCGGCAATGCCGCCATTGTACCGCTCTACGGGCTTGCGGCCGTGGCCGAGGGACAGGCCAACGGCCCGAGCTTCGTCGCGACCACCGTGGTGATCGCGCAAGGCGTCATGATCGTAACCTCGCTGATCGCGATGAAGGCCGCGAGCAAGCGCAACTATTGGCCGGTGATCCTGGTGTCCTTCATGTTCCTGCCCGTCCGCGGCGTGCTGGCCTTCTTCGTGACGGGATGGTGGGGCGTCATACCGATGCAGGTGCTCGACGGTATCGGCACCGGCCTGCAGACGGTCGCCGTTCCCGGTATGGTGGCGCGCGCGCTGAACGGCAGCGGCCGCATCAATCTCGGCCAGGGCGCCGTGATCACGGTGCAGGGCATCGGCGCCAGCCTCAGTCCCGCGCTCGGCGGCTGGATCGCGCAATGGATCGGCTACGGGCCGACCTTCCTGCTGCTCGGCGGCTTCGGCCTCGCCTCAATGGTGCTGTGGCTGGCATTCGGGGCGGCAGTGAAGAAATTCTGAGGCTCCCCGCCACTCGAACGCCACGGCGCAAAGTGCTTTTGCAGTCCACGCACATGGGGACTGCGGCACCTGGTCGCGGTCTCTGGGCGCCGTTGCGAGTGGCTTATCACGCAATCCGCCGCTTTTGCCGTTGCGGCGCACCGGCCTGACGATACAACCTGCCGTAAACCGTCAACACCTGCGCTTCCGATCGATGATCCAGCCACAACTCTCATTCGATGGCGACCCGAATGGCCCGGCCTATGAAAGATGGCGCGAGCAGTTTTGCCGTCAGGTGGCCAACGTCGATTTCGTGCCGGTCGGAGAAGGGCGCGTTCACCGAACCATTGCGCCGGCGATTCTTCCCCGCATCAGGCTCTCGGCCTCGTTCGGCTCGCCGATGTCTTTCGTGTCGTTGGGGACCAACGACGAATTGGTGATTACGATGTCGCCCAATTCGGCGCTCAGCGGGGCCATGGGAAAACGCCCGCTGGAGATCGCCGCGGGCGACGTTACGATCGGCGATCCCTCGATCAAGGGCGCGCACATCACTCAGACAGGGTTTGGCAATTTCCAGACTGCGCTGTTGCCGCGCAAGGCGCTGCTGCGCGCGTGCCCGAATGCAGAGGATTTGATTGCACGCTCAATCCCCGGCGCCAATCCGATCACATCGGTGTTCCTGCGCTATTATGATCTCGCGCATGAGTATGCCGACAAGCTCGGCCCCGCAGAGCTGGACGCGGTCTCGCAGCACCTGTTCGACCTTTCGGTGCTGATGATCGGAGCGCGCGGCGATGTCGCCGAGCAGGCTCGAATGCGAGGCCTGGCGGCAGCGCGTCTCGAAACCCTCAAGTCCGACATCCTGGCGCAGCTTGACAGCCCCGCGCTGTCGCTCACCGTCCTTTCAGCCGCGCACCGGATCAGCCCGCGCACGATCCAGCTATTGTTCGAACAGGCCGGCATCACCTATAGCGGCTTCGTGCTGGAGCAGCGCCTGCTGCGTGCCGAACGCCTGCTGCGAAATCCCGCCATGCGCATGCGCAAGATCATCGAAATCGCGCATCTCGCGGGCTTTCACGACGTATCCTACTTCCATCGCGCATTCCGCCGCCGCTTCGGACAGACGCCCGACGACGTCAGGAAGCTGGCCGGCGACGCCGGCTAGCGAACTCGATCACGACGCAGGCAAAGGCCGCCCGGCCTTACGCGCCAAAATTCTTCTGGATCGCCTTGTCGAGCGTCTCGCCGCCGACGAAGCGCTGGCGCAGTTCGCGCTTGAGCAGCTTGCCGCTCGGATTCTTCGGCAAGGCATCCACGAAGATGACGCGCTTGGGCACCTTGAAATGCGCCATCTGGCCGGCGCAGTGCTTGATGACGGCGTCCTCGTCCAGCTTTTCGCCGCTCTTGACCACGACGATGGCGGTGACCGCCTCGATCCAGCGCGGATCGGGCAGGCCGACGACGGCGACCTCGGAAACCGCCGGGATACGATATACCATCTCCTCGACCTCGCGGCTGGCAACGTTCTCCCCGCCGGTCTTGATCATGTCCTTGACGCGATCGACCACGGTGATGTGGCCCTCTTCGTCGACGGTGGCGAGATCGCCGGAGTGAAACCAGCCGCCGGTGAATGCTGCCGCAGTCTTCACGGGATCGTTGTAATAGCCGGACAATAGATGCGGCGAGCGGTGCACGATCTCGCCGACCTCGCCGACTTCAACGTCTTCCATTGACGTGTTGACGACGCGCGTCTCGACATTGAGCACCGGCTTGCCTGCCGAGCCTGCCTTGCGCAGCTGGTCCTCCGGCCCCAGCACGGTCGCGAGCGGCGCGATCTCGGTCTGGCCGTAGAAGTTCCAGAATTTTACGGCGGGCAAGCGGCGCTGCAGCTCGAGCAGAACTTCCACCGGCATGATCGAGGCGCCGTAATAGCCCTTCTGCAGGGACGACAGGTCGGACTTGTCGAAATTCGGCGAGCGCAGCATCGCGATCCAGATCGTCGGCGGCGCGAAGAACGAAGTGATCTTGTGGGCCTGGATCAGCGCCAGGATGTTGTCGGCGGTCGGCTTGCCCGTGATCACCCCGGAGGCGCCGAGATACACTTGCGGCCCCAGAAAGACGTCGAGCTGGGCGCAGTGATAGAGCGGCAGCGCGTGCAGGAACTTGTCGTCCACGCTCATGCCGCCATCGATGATGCAGCTGACATACTGCCACATCACCGCTTCATGGGTCAGCATCGCACCCTTGGGCAGCGATTCGGTGCCTGAGGTGTAGACGATCTGCGCGAGATCGCGGCTGTCGACCGAGGCTTCCAGGAACGAGCCGTCGGAATGAAGTAGATCGTCGAAGGTGGTGAGGCCCGCCGGCGCCGACGCGGGATCCTCGCCCGGCAGCCAGATCATCTTCTCGACGGCGCAATCCCTGGCGCTGGCCGCGCGCGCGGGCTCGACGAAGTCCGGTCCCGCCGCGAGCAACTTTGCGCCGGAGCTTTTCAGGATGAAACTGATCTCGTCCGGATTGAGCATGAAGTTGATCGGCACCAGCACCGCGCCGATCCGCGCCACCGCGAAGCGCAGCGCGGCGAAGGCGTGCGAATTGCGCGACAGCACCGCGAGGCGATCGCCCTTCCTCACGCCGAGCCCGAGCAGACCGCGGCCGAGCCGGTTGCAGATCGCATCCATCTCGGCAAAGGTCCAGCTCACATCACCGCAGCTCACCGCAAGCTTGTTCGGCTCACGGCCCGCCGAGCGGCGCAGGAGATCGCCGATGGAATGTTCGCGCGCTTTCGAGATGGTAACTGCGGTGTCGCCGGTCATGTGTCCCTCCGTGTGATGTCTTGATTTGTTGAATTTCTTAACTGAAAATCTTGCGTCTTGTTTCGCGCTACCGGCGCCGGGCCGCCTGCGCGTGCTCCATGTACATGTGTTCGACCGAGCGATCGAGCGAAGCAATCTTCTCGAAGCCGCGGCGCCAGTCCTGCAAATGCCGGCGAGTCCAGAGCACGCCGGCCTCGCGGTCGCGGTCGCGGATCGCGTCAATGAGATGGCGGTGCGCCGCGACGAGACGCGGGCCGCCTTCGGCGACACCGGTCACGATCATCTCGGTGGTCGGATAGAACAATTGCGCCGCGGGCTCGCGCGCGAGCTGGAGCACGCGGTTTTGCGAGGCTTTTGCGACCAGCACGTGGAATTCGGCATCGCATTCGGCCAGCCGCGCGGGATCGCCGACCACGGCCTCGCTGCGCGCGAGATTGCCGGCGAGCTCGGCGAGATTCTCCTCGCTCGCACGCTCCACCGCGCCCTCGATGCTGGCCACCTCCAGCGTCATCGAGGCCTCATAGAGCTCGCGGAACGTTACCTCGTGCAGGACCAGCGCGCGGCTGAGACGGCTTGCGAGTTTGCTGTAGCGCGGCAGGCAGGCGTGCAGGCGGCGCGAGGAATCGCGCCGGATCAGCCCGCCCTCCTCCAGCACACGGATGCCCTCGCGGATGGTCGAGCGATTGACGCCGAACTGGCGGACCAGATCGTGCTCGGTGCCGATGGGATCGCCGGGCTTGATGCGGCCATTGACGATCTCGCGCTCGATGGCGTCGGCCACCTTCTGATAGGCCGGCGCGACATCAATCGGTCGGAACAGCGGCGCGACAGGCAAATCGGCCTCCAATGGTGATTGTCGGACAATGTATAAGCGTCGCTGCGGGATGCGTCAAACTGCGCCATTCCTGCGACAGAGGCAACAAATTGACTCTGCCGGAACCGAGTTCTAACTTTGTCGGACAAAGGGACAGAATAGTCCCGCTCAAGAGGAAACGTATCCATGAGATCTATCGCAGCACTCGTGTCTGCGGCCGGCTTGCTGTCGGCTGCCCTGATCACCCCCGCCTCGGCCCAGCAGGCGCCGCTCAAGATCGGCGTGCTCTCCGACTTCTCCTCCGTCTATTCCGACATTGGCGGCATGGGGAATGTCGAGGCGACCAAAATGGCGATCGAGGATTTCGGCGGGCAGATGTTCGGCAAGCCGATCGACATGGTCTCGGCCGACGTGCTCAACAAGCCCGACGTCGCCTCGACCATCGCCCGCAAATGGTGGGAGACCGAGGGCGTCGACATGATCATCGACCTGCCGACGTCGGCGACCGCGCTTGCGGTGATGGAGCTGTCGAAGCAGTACGAGAAGATCATGATCGTGACGGATGCGGCCAGCTCCGACATCACGGGAAAATCCTGCTCGCCCTACACCGCGCACTGGACCTACGACACCTATGCCAACGCGCACACCGTCGGCAGCGCCATCGTCAAGAACGGTGGCGACACCTGGTTCTTCCTCACCGCCGATTACGTGTTCGGCCATTCGGTCGAGCGCGACACCGGCGATGTCGTGAAGGCCGCGGGCGGCAAGGTGCTCGGCAGCGTCAAGCATCCGCTCAATACGGCCGACTTCTCCTCGTTCCTGCTTCAGGCCCAGGCCTCCAAGGCCAAGATCATCGGCCTCGCCAACGGCGGCGGCGACACCATCAACGCGATCAAGCAGGCTGGCGAGTTCGGCATCGTCGCCGGCGGCCAAAACCTGGCCGCGATCGTGATGTTCATCTCCGACGTGCACAGCCTCGGCTTGAAGCTCGCGCAAGGCCTGATCATCACGGAGGCCTATTACTGGGATCTCAACGACAAGACCCGCGCCTTCGGCAAGCGCTTCCTCGAGCGAGTCAAGCGCATGCCGACGATGAACCAGGCCGCCACCTACAGCGCGACGCTGCATTACCTCAAGGCCGTGCAGGCCGCCGGCACCAGGGACACCAAGACGGTGATGGCGAAGATGCGCGAGCTGCCGGTGCGCGACGCCTTCACCGACAACGGCGTGCTGCGCGAGGACGGCCGCATGGTGCACAGCATGTACCTGTTCCAGGTGAAGAAGCCCGAGGAATCCAAAGGGCCGTGGGATTACTACAAGCTGCTCGCCGAGGTGCCCGCCGACCAGGCGTTTCGGCCGCTGAAGGATGGCGGCTGCCCGCTGGTGAAATAGGGCGGCCCGGATCGAGCCGATAGCAATCCGTTCAGCAATCCTCGCTCGTCCGCTTGCAATCACGGCGGACGAGCGAGGACGCGGAGCCCAAAATAGAGGCAGATACGCCTCGCGCCTCCGTCTGATCTGCATCAAGTTGCGATGCAAAATTCGCTGCAATGTTGAGCCTGCCTTTCCGCACCATCAGCGGCCGGGCGTACGTGTCTCAACAGTGGGCGCCACCTCACGGCGTTTTGATCAAATGAACTTCACTCCGGGTCGCGTCATCGCCGCGATCGCCGTCCTCGTTGCTGGCGGCGGCTATTACTATTGGCAGCACCGCGATACCAACACGCTGCCTGCAGGCTTCGCCCGCGGCAACGGCCGCATCGAGGCAGTCGAGATCGACATCGCGACCAAGACCCCCGGCCGGATTCGCGAGATCCTGGTCAACGAGGGCGACTTCGTGCGCGCGGGCCAGATTCTGGCGCGCATGGACACCGAGCAATTGCAGGCCCAGCGCCGCCAGGCCGAAGCACAGCTGCAGCGCGCGTCCATCAACGTCGAGACCGCCAAGAGCCTGGTGAACCAGCGCGAAGCCGAACGCAAGGCCGCCGAGGCCGTGGTCGACCAGCGCATCGCGCAGCTCGACACCACCAGCCGCAAGCTCGATCGTTCCGAACAATTGATCAGAACCAGTGCGGTATCGCAGCAGGTGCTGGACGACGACCGCTCTGCCAACGCCACGGCCAAGGCGGCGCTTGCCGCGTCCCACGCTCAGGTCGCGGCATCCGAGGCCGCGATCAGCTCCTCCCGCGCCATGGTGATCGACGCGGGCGCTTCGGTCGACGCCGCGAAGGCCGCGATCGAAAGCATCAATGCCGACCTCAATGACAGCGTGCTGAAGGCGCCGCGCGACGGCCGCGTGCAGTATCGCGTGTCGCAGCCCGGCGAGGTGCTCGCCGCCGGCGGCCGCGTCCTCAACATGGTCGATCTCGGCGACGTCTACATGACGTTCTTCCTGCCGACGGCCGAGGCTGGCCGCGTCGCGATGGGCGCCGAGGTTCGCCTCGTGCTCGACGCCATCCCGCAATATGTGATCCCCGCCAAGGCCACCTTCGTCGCCGACGTCGCGCAATTCACGCCCAAGACCGTCGAGACCGAGGAGGAGCGTCAGAAGCTGATGTTCCGCATCAAGGCACATATCGCGCCCGAGCTGCTGCGCCAGCACATCGAGCATGTGAAGACCGGCCTGCCCGGCATGGCCTATGTGCAGCTCGATCCGGCCGCACAATGGCCCGACAATCTCAAGATCAAGCTGACGAGATGAGCGCGACTGCCACAGCCGATGCATCGGCTGGCGCCC
>NZ_AJQF01000367.1:0-6391 GCF_000261705.1 Bradyrhizobium genomosp. III
GGGCCTGAGCTATGGCAAGGCCCGGGCGCTCGATGCCATCACGCTCGACCTGCCGTCCGGCTGCATGGTCGGACTGATCGGCCCCGACGGCGTCGGCAAATCGAGCCTGCTGTCGCTGATCGCCGGAGCCCGCGCGATCCAGGACGGACGCATCCACGTGCTCGGCGGCGATATGGCAAGCTCGCGCCATCGCCGCAACGTGTGCCCCGACATCGCCTATATGCCGCAGGGGCTCGGCAAGAATCTGTATCCGACACTGTCGGTGTTCGAGAACATCGACTTCTTCGGCCGCCTGTTCGGACACGACAAGGCCGAGCGGCACAGGCGGATCGCCGGCCTGCTGCGCGACACCGGGCTCACGCCCTTCGCCGACCGGCCGGCGGCAAAACTCTCCGGCGGCATGAAGCAGAAGGTCGGCCTGTGCTGCGCCCTGATCCACGATCCCGAACTCTTGATCCTGGACGAGCCGACCACCGGCGTTGATCCGCTGTCGCGCCGCCAGTTCTGGGAATTGATCACCTCGATCCGCGATAGCCGGCCCGGCATGAGCGTGATCGTCTCGACCGCCTACATGGAAGAGGCCGCGCAGTTCGACTTCCTGATCGCGATGAATGCCGGCCGCGTGCTGGCGACCGGAACGCCTGCCGAGCTCAAGCGGCAGACCGGCGCGGATACGCTCGACGAGGCCTTCATTCGTCTCTTGCCCGACGCGGATCGCAGCAACTACACCAATGTCGTCATCCCGCCGCGCGCCGAGGACCATGACGAGATCGCGATCGAGGCCGACCACCTGACCCGACGGTTCAACGGCTTCGTGGCCGTCGACGACGTCAGCTTCCGCATCAGGAAGGGTGAGATCTTCGGCTTCCTCGGCTCGAACGGGTGCGGCAAGACCACGACCATGAAGATGCTCACGGGCCTCCTGCCGGTGAGCGAAGGCACCGCGCGGCTGTTCGGCAAGACCATCGATGCCGGCGACATGTCGGTGCGGCGGCGCATCGGCTACATGTCGCAGGGCTTCTCGCTCTATTCGGAGCTCACGGTCGCGCAAAATCTCGATCTGCATGCGCGGCTGTTCGAGCTGCCGGCGGAGACCATCGCCCCGCGCATCAGCGAGATGATCAGCCGGTTCGACCTCGCCGACGTTACCGAGGCCCTGCCCGATGCGTTGCCGCTCGGGCTGCGGCAGCGATTGTCGCTGGCGGTCGCCATGATCCATGCGCCCGACATCCTCATCCTCGACGAGCCGACCTCCGGCGTGGATCCGGTCGCCCGCGACCGCTTCTGGCAGATCCTCGCCGAGCTCTCCCGCAAGGACAACGTCACCATCTTCGTCTCGACCCATTTCATGAACGAGGCCGAGCGCTGCGACCGGGTCTCGCTGATGCATGCGGGCAAGGTGCTGACGTCGGACACACCCGCGGCGATCGTGGCCGCACGCGGCACCGCGACGCTGGAGCAGGCCTTCATCGCCTGCCTGGAAGAGGCGATCGCGGATAAGGCGGAGCCGGCCGGCCAGCCTGCGATCGCATCGCCCCTACCGGCCGCGACAGCGCAGCCGCCACGCAAGCGCGGCGCGACGTTCAATCCGACCCGCATGCTCGCCTATTCCCGGCGCGAGGCACTCGAACTGCGGCGCGATCCGATCCGCGCCACGCTCGCAATCCTCGGCAGCGTGCTGCTGCTGTTCGTGCTCGGCTATGGCATCAGCATGGACGTCGAGAACCTGACTTTCGCCGTGCTCGACCGCGACGACAGCGCGATCAGCCGCGATTACAGCCTCCAGATCGCGGGCTCGCGCTACTTTACCGAAAAATCCCCCATCACCGACTATGCCGATCTCGACCGTCGCATGCGCGCCGGCGAGATCGGGCTTGCCATCGAGCTGCCGCCGGGCTTCGGTCGTGACGTCAGCCGCGGCCGCCATGTCGAGATCGGCGCCTGGGTCGACGGCGCCAATCCGACGCGGGCCGAAACGCTGCGCTCCTACGCCCAGGCGATCCACGCCACCTGGCTCGCGCAAAAGGGCCGCGAGCTCTACGGCGAGGCGGCGATCGCCGGCGCCTACCAGCTCCAGCTGCGCTACCGCTACAATCCCGATGTCATCAGCGTCGTCGCCATGGCGCCGGGCATCATTCCGCTGCTGCTGATCATGATTCCGGCCGTGCTCGCCGCGCTCGCGGTCGTGCGCGAGAAGGAGCTCGGCTCGATCGTCAATTTCTACGTGACGCCGGTGACGCGGCTGGAATTCCTGCTCGGCACGCAGCTGCCCTATGTCGTGCTGGCGTTCGGAAACTTTCTCCTTCTCGTCGGCTTTGCCCTCGTCGTCTTCCGCGTCCCCTTCACCGGGAGCTTTCCGACCTACGCGCTCGCCGCGCTGCTCTACGTCACGGCGACGACCGGCATGGGGCTGGTGATCTCGGCCTTCATGAGCAGCCAGATCGCGGCCCTGTTCGGCACCGTTCTGGTCACGCTGATTCCGGCCATCCAGTATTCCGGGCTGATCGATCCGGTTTCCTCGCTGCAGGGACTTGGTGCCCTGGTCGGGCGGCTCTATCCCACCACCTATTTCGTCACGATCTCGCGCGGCACCTTCTCCAAGGGCCTGGCGTTCGACACCCTCCACAACGACCTGCTGGCGCTCGCGATCATGGTCCCCGTCCTGGTGATTGCCGGCGCGATGCTGCTGAAGAAACAGGCCCGCTGACCATGCGCTTCGACAATTTGTTTCAGCTCGGCATCAAGGAATTGCGCGGCCTGGTGCGTGACCCCATGCTGCTCGTGCTCATCGTCTATTCCTTCACGCTGGCGGTCTATGCCGGCGCGAAGGCGCTGCCGGAAACGCTGAACCGCGCCGCGATCGCGGTCGTCGACGAAGACCATTCGCCGATCTCGACCCGCATCGAGATGGCATTCACGGCGCCCTACTTCTCCGTACCGCGCATGATCTCGCAATACGACATGGACCGGCGGATGGACGCCGGCCTCGATACCTTCGCGCTCGACATCCCGCCTGACTTCCAGCGCGACCTGCTGGCGCGCAAATCGCCCACGATCCAGCTCAACGTCGATGCGACCCGCATCTCACAGGCGTTCAACGGCGGCGGCTATATCGAGCAGATCGTCAGCGCGGAAGTCGCGGAGTTCCTGGCGCACACGCGCAATGCCCAGACCGCGCCGATCGAGCTGACGCTGCGGGCGCGATTCAATCCGGAGCTGAAGAAATCCTGGTTCGGCGCCATCGACCACGTGATCACCTCGATTACGATGCTCTCGATCATCCTGACCGGCGCGGCGCTGATCCGCGAGCGTGAGCACGGCACCATCGAGCATCTGCTGGTGATGCCGGTCACGCCATTGGAGATCATGGTGAGCAAGGTCTGGTCGATGGGAGCCGTGGTGCTGGTCGCCTCCGCGCTGTCGATCGCCTTCGTCGTCAAGGGCTGGCTGGAGGTGACGATCGACGGCTCGCTGGCGCTGTTCCTCGTCGGCGCCGCGCTGCAGCTGTTTGCCACCACCAGCATGGGCATCTTTCTCGCCACCGTCGCCGGCTCGATGCCGCAGTTCGGGCTGCTGCTGATCATGATCCTGCTGCCGCTGCAGACCCTGTCGGGCAGCATGACACCGCGCGAGAGCATGCCGCAATTCGTCCAGGACATCATGCTCGCGGCGCCCAACACGCATTTCGTGATGCTCGCCCAGGCGATCCTGTTCCGCGGCGCGGGCCTGGAGGCCGTGTGGCCGCAGCTGGTCGCGCTCGCCGTGATCGGCAGCGTCTTCTTCGTGATCGCACTGCGGCGCTTCCGCGCGTTCCTGGCTTAGCCCGCGGCTCAGAGCTTGTGGCCTTTCTGGCGCAGCGCCTCGATCAGGCGCTGCTTCAATTCGTCGGCGGCCTTCTGGCTGACATCCTGGCCGATCTGCGCACTCGCCTGCGCCAGCGCATCCGACTTCTCCAAGAACTTCTTCCCGGCCGGCTGGGCATAGAACGCCTCGATCTGGCGCAGCTCGTCCACGCTGAAGCTTTGGGCATAGAACGCCGCGATCTGCTCGACCATGGACGCAACGAACGGAGCATAGATCTCGGAGCCGGGTGCCGTCACCGCATCGTAGTCGCGCTCGATCTCCGGCCTGTCCTGCGCGACCACGGGCCGGAGCTTGAGCAGGAGCTGCGGCAGCAATGCGCGGTACTGATCGGCGATCTTCAAGGTGACGACGAGCTTGCGCGCCGCGCTCATCGCCTCCGGCGACGGCGCCTGCGCC
Source organism: Bradyrhizobium genomosp. III (assembly GCF_000261705.1). Classification (NCBI taxonomy): domain Bacteria; kingdom Pseudomonadati; phylum Pseudomonadota; class Alphaproteobacteria; order Hyphomicrobiales; family Nitrobacteraceae; genus Bradyrhizobium; species Bradyrhizobium genomosp. III. The sequence goes on from NZ_AJQF01000367.1 coordinate 4,261, forward strand.
GATGCACCGCAGACGAGAAACAGGAGAGCGCCGGCGATCGTCAACAAACGTTTGGACATTGGGCTCTCCAGGACATGCGGACGATGCTTCAGCGGCTCGCGGGAGCCGCGCCGGCGGTCGCGGCCTGCGCGCTCTCGACCATCTCCGGCTCCTCGACCTCCGTCACCTTCACGAACAGGTTCGGCACACGCTCGGCGCGGTCGAGCAGCCAGGCCGCGCCGACCATGATGACGATGCCGACGATGGAGACGGCGAGCTGCTCCCAGATGCCCCTGGTGTACTGCGTCAGGATCCAGTGCGCCGAGAACGACAGGAACACGCCGAGGCAGAAGATCGGCAGCGAATGCTGGCCGCAGAGGATCACGGGGCGCAGCCAGGCCCCATGCAGCGCCCGCCATTTGCGCGAGAGGAAGTGGGTGACCCAGATTGCCAATGCCAGGAAATGCGTGAAGCGCAGCATGTCGAGATCGGTCTTGTCGATCGGGTAGATCGCCTTGATCATCCATTTCGGGATCAGCGCCTCGAGCGCTGGGACGTGCCAGGTCATCACGATCAGCAGCGCGAACACCAGCCAGGCCGCGGCCAGACCCATCGCCGCCCTCGACCACACCCACCTCGCGATCTTGTCGATCTGCCCGACGCCGCACCAGGCCGCAAACACGAACATCAATTGCCAGCAGAACGGGTTGAAGTACCAGGTCGTGCCGGGCGGGTAGGAAGCGACGTTCCAGTTGAACCAGCGCGACAGCACATAGAGCACGACCGAGGCGGCGAGCGTCAGGTTGGGCCGGCGCACCAGGCACCAGACGATGAAGGGCGAGGCGAGCACCAGCGTGATGTAGAGCGGCAGCACGTCGAGATTGACCGGTTTGTATTTCAGCACGATCGCCTGCCCGATCAGCTCGTCCGGATGCGCCAGGAAGTTGAACACGTTGAACTCGTGCTGGTACATCGGATTGTCGAAGCGGCGCGCGGTGCGGGCGATCTGCGCGGTGAACAGCAGAAACAGCATGATGTGCGCGACATACAGCTCGGCCGCACGCCGCCACAGCCGCTTCATCGCGGCGAGAAACCAGCCGCCGGCGACGATCGGGCCGTAGATCCAGCCGACCAGATAGCCGGAGATGAAGACGAAGAACTCGGCGGCGTCGCTGAAGCCGTAATTGCGCAGCGTCAGCCAGGCCACGACGTCGTGCGGGATGTGGTCGAGGAAGATCATCCACAGGCCGATGCCGCGGAAGAGATCGAGCCTGAGGTCGCGCTCGACCGGCGCCAACAAAGCTGACTGGTCCCGTGTGATCATGGCCCCGCCTCATCCGGTAGGCGTCGCGCCATGGCGGCGCCGGCAAAATGCGATGCTAAGAAATCGAGATCAAAAGTCACCTGGCCCTGCGGCTAGTCACCGACGGTAGCCCACCTTGGCGTCGGTGCAAGGGGTTCGTCACTGCGGTGAGCGAGGCTGCCTCTCGCAGCCGCCTGGAGGCGGCGCCCGATCAATTATGCGAAAACAACCCCATGCACAGTAGCTAACCCCTTGTGCTACCTACAAGATTCATTCGGCATTTTGGGCCGACGGTTCGGTCCCGCGGCGACAAGGTGCAGACCCGGCGGGACGCGGCGTCAGATGAGCTCGCTGCCCTGGGCGAGCACCTCGGTCAGCATCGCCTCGGCCTTGCGCTGGAGCGGCAGCGCGCCGCTTTCGGAGGCGATCGCGATGGCCGCGCGCAGCGCGGTAAGGATGGCCGCCCTGCTCTCTGTACTGGAGATGGGCGTCACAACGGCTTCGCCGAACAGGGCCTCGGCCTCGAGGCCCGAAAACCCCTGCTGGCGGGCGGTGTTGCGCGCCTCGCGCAGCATGTTCTGCGCAGCCCTGACATCGCCGAGGCGGCAGGTCGTGAGCGCAAGGTAGATCGAACTGCGCAGCACCGCCGAGGTGTAGCCGACCGCCTTGGCCTCCTCGCGCGCCTCGGTCAGCATGCCGCGCGCCCGGTCGAACAGGCCCTGCTCCAGATAGGCCATGCCGAGGTGGCAGGCGAGCACCGGCACGAACAGGCGGATGCCGTGCTTCTGCGCCAGGACAAACCCGTCTTCGAGAATGGCGGCGGCCGCCGCCGGGTCGCCTCGACCGAGC
>NZ_AJQF01000368.1:0-2855 GCF_000261705.1 Bradyrhizobium genomosp. III
GGCCGGTCTCCTCCGCGATCGCGGCGGCCTGTTGCTGGAGCTGCTCGGCGGCGTCGAGCTCACCCATGACGGTGTGGGTGATGCCGTTCATCATGCAGCAGAGGAGGAGCAAGGATCGTGGAGTCGTGCCGATCGGGGCACTCGATGCCGAGCCCACGAGACCGGCACGTGCCGCGGCCAGCATCTTCTCGGCGCTTTGATAGCGGCCGCAGAGAAAATAGGCCTGCCCAAGACCATATTGCGCGAGATTACGCCAGCCGGGATTGCCTGAGCTTTCCGCCAGACGCACGACCTCTTCCCCGATCGCGACAGCTTCGACCGGCGTTCCGTAGAAGTTCTGCGCGCCCGCTCTCACGGTCATGGCCGCGATCTTGCGCCCGATGTCGTCGATTGCATCGGCGCGCCGTTCGGCTTCGCGTCCCAGATCCAGGGCTTCGGCGACGCGCCCCGATCCGGCAAAGGCCAAGCGCGCCTCCATCCGGAGATCGATGGCGTCCGCTTCTCGCGCTTGCGTCACCGGGGTCTTGTCGAGAGACCCCATTGCGATCTCGAAATAGTCGACCGCGTCGGCATAGGCTGAGCGCACCAGACATTTTCGAGCGGCGCTTCTGCCATGGTGAAACGCCTTCTGCCAATCCTTCGCCCTCGTCGCGTGATAGCAGAGCGCGTCCGGCCCGTCGTTCGATGCCTCGTCGTCCTCGAGCGCTGCGAGGATGCTGGCATGGATGCTCTCGCGCACCTTTTCGACCATGGAATCGTAGGTCACCTGCCGGACCATCTCGTGCCGAAATTCGAGCGAGTCCTCCAACTCGCTATCGATCCTGACGAGCAGTTCGGCCCGGTCGAGCGCGGTGAGGCAATCCTGCAGCACGCCTTCCGGCAAGGCCGCGATCTTCCGGAGCAGGGCCTGGTTTGTCCGGGGACCAAACGCCGCGGCGATCTGCAGGAGCGATCGTTCCTGTCGTGACACGCGATCGAGCCGCGCCGCGATCACACCTTGGATGCTGGTGGGAATGCCGAGCTCTTCCACGGGACGCGCAAGAGACAGGTCGCCCCATTGACCGAGGAGCATGCCGCTATCCTTCAGACTGCGGCAGACTTCCTCGATGAACAGCGGAACGTTGGCGGTATGGGAGATGATCCGGTTCTTCAGATCCGCGTTGGTGGTGGCGGGGCCGAGCATTTCGGCGAGCATGGCCAAGCCCGAATCGTCGTCGAGGGGCCGCATGGCCACGATCTCTGCGTGACAGCGCGCAATCCACACCGGCATCCCGTTGGGCCGCGTGGTCAGCAGCACGAGCAAATCGGGACATTGCAGCGCGGAGAGCGTGGCCATGACCGCATCGCTGGCCCGATCGATCCAGTGCAGGTCCTCGATCAGAAGGATCGTGCGCTGACGACGGGCGATGCTCTCGACGATCGCGCAGCTAGCATCTGAAATCGCGCGCCCGCGCGCGTGCGGCTCCAGTTCGTCCCATTGCGGATCGGAGATCGGCAGGTCCAGGACCGCGTCGATGGCTCGCTGCTGCACGGCCGGCAACGCCCCTCTGGGATCATCCGCCCTGGCCTGATCCCTTGCGGCCGACTCGAAGATCGACAGCAACAATCGCTTGAGGGCGCTGTACGGCGCGCCCTGGAGATTCGGACTGCACTCGGCATCGATCAGCCGCCAGCCGCTGGCGCGAAGGTCCTGCGCGAACTCGTGCGCAAGCCGCGACTTTCCGATGCCGGCGTCACCCATGAGCAGAACGGTCTGGCGGCTGGCGCTGACCCTTTCGGCCGCACGCCACAGCAAGGCCCGCTCCGTCGTGCGGTCGACAAATCGGGAAACACTGCGCGCACGCCGGACCCGCCAGCTCGAAAGATCGCTCGCGCCCATGACCCGGTACACAGGCATCGGCTCGCCGAAACCGCGGAGCGTCTTGCGGCCCAGGAATTCGAAGCGGACGTGTCCATCCGCGAGCTTTTGACAGGCCTCAGAGACGTAGACCTGGTTCGCCTCGGCCGCCGCTTCCAGCCGCGCGGCCAGATGCTGGGCCGCCCCGCCGATCTCATAGACCTTGGAGAATTCGCTGGCGACCATGTAGGCGACCACATGGCCCGAGTGGAGCCCGACCCGGACCTGAAGACCGGGATCGCCCAGGCTGCCAACACGCCGGACGAGCTCGATGGCCGCGTGGCAAGCGAGCGGCGCGTGGTTGTCGTCGGCGATCGGGGCACCGAACACGGCGGCCAGCCCGTCTCCCAGCTCCTTGCTGACAATGCCACCGAACTGGCGCACCGCTCCTCTCATCGCCGCGAGAGCCGGCTCGAGGCGCGACACCGCGGCCTCCGGCTCCAGCTCGGCGACAAGTCCTGTGGAATCGACGACGTCGGCGCGCAAAATGGTCACGAACCGCCGTTCGCTGTCGGGCTCAACGCGCTCGCGGACCGCCGCTCCGCATTTGGAGCACCAGCTATCGCCCGGACCGATCGCCGACTGACACGCGAAGCAATGCATTCCAGCGCCTTCAAACGACTGCCTCAGCAGTCTTCGCTACCCGCGCCCGCGAGACATTCGGCTTACATTACCAATAGGGGACTGCATGGCAATTAGGCTTGCGGGATACGCGACCTTACCGGATGGTAGCTCGCTGGACGAAGTACAGTCGTGGGTGGTAGCGTGCCTGCACACAACAAATTGTGTGATCGGCCGCCGCATCGCGCGTATTTGCGGCCACACGCTACGGTTTTTGACAAACAGACATATCGAGGAAAGAGGCGATGGCCGGACTGGTATATAGCGGCAAGGCATTTCGAGACTTGATGAACGCCAATTACTATCCCCTGGCGAACATGAAAAAGAGCGTCGCCAA
>NZ_AJQF01000369.1:0-21092 GCF_000261705.1 Bradyrhizobium genomosp. III
GACCTGCCGACCCTGGAATACGGCCAGTACCATTTGATCTTGAACCCGCCGTCGAGGTGGCCGCAGGGCAGCGCCAAGTACTGGCACAAGGAGAAGGGCCGCGCCCGCGTCGACCTCAGCACCCAGCCAAACACGGTCCCGCTCTCCAAGGACGAGCCCGGCGTCATCCCGTTGACACGATGTGACCTGCTCGATGCCTGCGTGCGGAAATGCTTCAACTCCGAGCCGCCGATCCCGATGAAGACGAAGATCATCACCCACGCGGCAAGCGACGCCTATGCCCACCGACACGAGATCCGGTTGGAGTGGGAATACAAGAAAGGTTCGGACAAGCCGACGCTGCTGAACCTGACGATGGTCTGTCCGTATCGATCCTGATCTGCCGACGCAACCGGCTTCGATCGTCGCCCGCGCACTTGAGGTGCGCGGGCGTTTTGTTTGCCAGGGCCGCGCGCGCGTCGCGCCCGTCCCACCTCCCCTCATGGGCCTGCCGCAGCAAGATGATCCGCTGCCCTTCGCTCGCGCGCGCGGGTCGCCGCCTCAAGGGAGCGACCGCGCCGGTTTGAGAGGAGCGGCCGATGCCCGTTGGACTCTTGGAGGTCGAAGGCACTATCGAGGTCGGCCAGTTCTGGCCGGAGGGGCGGTCGGACGCCGACACCACCAAGGTCGTGGTGAGCATGGCGCCGGACGCGAGCGAGCCATCTTCGCAGGTTGCGGACGCGCAACTAGCTATCGCTCCCAAAGAACCGATTCAGCTCATGGGCCGTCTGCTGTGGAATATCCTCCGGAAAGAAGTGTCCTCCATCGAGCGGCTTCCCTTGCACGTCATCGGCCCAGCTCCGCCAAAGCCCCAAGGGACCGCCCTCGCTCGCGTACCACGCGTTCAACGGGCCGCGACCACTCCAGAGAACCAGGACAGGGCAATCAATCCGCCGGCCGGAATTGCGATCCGCCAGATCGTGCTCGTGATCGATCGTTGCCGCCGCGCGATATTCCTCGCAGATCGCGTGAACATGCGCCTCATCGCGCAACGCCTCGACATAGGCTGCCCGGACCGCCGGACTGAAGCTGCCTGCTGCCGAACCCCAGCCATGGAGGGCATTGTCGACGACGGCGTCGGGAGCTGCGGACAAGAGCCGCTCAGGAAGAGGCTCTGGCTGCGCAAGCAACGACCATGGCCAATAGCCAACCGCCAATTTCTTGTCGGCGCGCTCCCAGGCATCGGCGATCGGAACGACGTCGAGGACGGCGAGCCGCTCCACGCGTTCGCCGTGGTCGAGTGCGAGCCGGTAAGCGACACGGCCACCGCGATCATGGCCGGCGACCGAGAAGCGGTCGAAGCCAAGGCGCGTCATGACGGACACCATGTCCTTTGCCATCGCACGTTTGGAATATGGCGCGTGGTCGGGGCCTGAGGGCGGACAAGCGCTGCGCCCATACCCGCGAAGGTCGGCGCAGACCACGGTGAAGTCTTGCGCGAGCAATGGCGCAACGTCTCGCCACATCAGATGCGTCTGGGGAAATCCGTGCAGCAGGAGAATGGCCGGTCCCGACCCGGCCCGACGTATGAAGATCCGCGCTTCCTCCGCCTGAACATCGGCGGCCTCGAAATCCTCGAACTTCATTGGACCAGCCCTTCCGAATGACAGACGCCCGGAAAGCAAGTGCCGGATGGGCCCGGCGACAAAGATGACGCGCGGATCGAGACCGTGTTCCTTCAATCATGAGTGCTGTTGCGCGCGGCATGCACGCCCATGGAGCGGCGGCCCGTCATGTCCTATCCGAACCAGCACCAAAGAATCGCAGCTCCGCGCGATCGCCCCCAAAACAAAAATGGCCCCGAGGAACCAGGCGATGACACCCGAGACCAGTCCGATCACGATGATGGCACCCCCGAGCGACCACATGATCGGTTGCAGCTTGGCATCAAGATCATCCAGATACGCGCCGGAACCGACGAACATGTCCCATCCGGGAATGCCTACCGCGTAGGACAGCTTCCTGATCGGCTCCTTTTCGCCGGGCCTCATAAACTCGTAACGCAGCACGACATCGCCGTTCGCCGCCACGCCGTCCCGCAGTTCGCGGATCAGCGCACGTCCGTTGGTCTTGCCGTCAAGACGATTGACCCCAATTGTCTTTGGATCCTGAGAGGCGACCGCGACACCTTCCATCGTATTTGCGAAAATATAGCCCGCGCCCTTGTCATACGTCATCGTCTGAGCACGGCGGGAGAATTCAGCAATTGCCGCCTCTTTGGTGAGTTGGCCTGCCTCGACTTGCTTCTGCAAGCCTAATGCAAAGTTCTTGGCGATCTCGACGATGGCGCGGGTCTGTTCGACACGCGAATTGATCATTTCCTTCTGCATCAAATAGCCCGCAAGCAATCCAGCTGAGAAGAGGCCCAGCATCGAGATCGCAACTAGAATGCTGATCTTGGGAGTGATCGGCAGGTTATTGAGTGATTTCAAGGAACGTCTCCAAGGCAACTGCCCGGCGGGCTCAGGCGCATAGATTATTGCTTGTATACAAGTGATCGGTTTTAGGTTTCGTTACAGCCGCTACAAGTCGGCCAACACTTGCGCCATGTTGACCAGGATCGGATGACGGAGTGCCAGCTCCTTTCCACTGCGCATGCATCGACGAGATGAGCAGGTCGACAACCCTCATCTCGCCGGTCAAGCCCTTCCACCAGCGTCAAACGCTCGACACCGACGCAGCCTTCATCGTGGCCTCCGTTTCCGTGTCGACCTTGAAGCCCTTCGCGGACAAATCCCGGCCGAGGGTCTCGGGCAGCAAAAGAGAGGCGAGAATGAAGACGGCCGCAGCGGGAAGGGCCACCGCAACCATGCCGTTGAGAAGGCTTCCGCCGAAATGGGCGGCCGCAAGTGGCACGATCACAGGGGCTATGCTGCCGAGCCCGCGACCTCCCATATAGAATGTAGACACCGCTGTCGCACGCAGGTTGACCGGATAGAGCTCCGAGACCCAGACGCCCGTCACACCCAGCGCGACGTTGCCAATGCCGAAGCCGATGTAGAGCCAGAACATCGGCCACTCAGTCTTCGATCCCACGTAGAGCTGGCTCCCCCACACAGCCATACCGACCAAAGACCCGACCCAGAACAGCGCGGGCACGAGGGCTCCGAAGCGGCGGCCAGCCCTGTCGTTGAAAAAGCCGTTCGCGAGGTAGCAAATGCCGCTGACCACCGAGAGCAGAACGGCTGTCGTGCGAACGACATCACCTGGCGTATGCATATCGCGCAGCAGCAGTGTCGGAATAAAGGAGACTACGCTGTAGTAGCAGAGCATGTAGCTCATCAGCCATACGAAGGCGATGACGGTCTGCCGTGCCAGCCCATTGCGGAAGAGATCCGCAAGGGGAAGTGTGCGGGCTTCTGCGGTGACCTGACCGGCCTTGCGTTGCGCCTCATACTCCAGCCAGATCTTGGATTCAGGCATAAAGAAACGAATGAAGATGATCAGCAGGATGGGCACACCGCCACTCAGTAGGCCGATGCGCCAGCTCCACTCGTCGCTGAACGTCGCAATCAGCCAGATGCCAACGATTGAAGCCGTGGATGACGCGATCACGGCACAGCCTTGGAGCGCGGCCGCGCCCAAACCTCGGCTGCTCTTTTTCCAGGCCTCGTTGAAGAGCACCATGCCTACGCCATACTCGCCGCCAAGACCGATGCCCGTGATCAACCGCAGCACGGCAAGCGACCAGTAATTCCATGCGAAGGCCGAAATGATCGCGGCAACCGAGAACAGCGCGATTGTGAGTTGAAGCGAGGTCTTTCGGCCAAGTCGATCACCAACGATCCCAAACAGCGCGCCGCCAATGGCCGACCCGAACAATGTCAGAGCCTGCAGTGAACCGACCTCGGCCAACGATAGCGACATCGACCGTTGGATCGCGGGCAAAAGAAACGGAAAGATCAGAACATCGTAGAAGTCGAGAATGTAGCCCAGCATCGCCGAGATCATAATCGAATACCGTTGCCTCGCCGTGTAATCTTCCGAAGTTCCGATCGCCGTAGACATGTGGTGCGCTTCCCGTTGAGAGAACTGGACAATTGATGGTCGTTATCGAAACGCTTTCCGCGTCGTTGGGAGTCGCAAATGCGGCTCCGAGCACCGATTTTGATGCGCGGGGGCCTAGCGGCCCGGCGCTCTCAATTCCGGATAAGCAAAGTCGCCCTTGTCGAGGATGTGGATATCGTCGAGCCACAGGCTGCAGCCGCGAAGCGGGATGTCCAAATGACACGGCGTGTCATTCGTACCGCCGAGCTCCGTGTTCGGCCCCGTCGAGAACAGGACGTTCCCGTAGAAGGAAAGCGCATTCATGATGTGCTCCGACGCGAGCTCCTGGGAGACCGCGATGTGGTGCCAGGTGGCACGCTCGTTCGATCCCCAGCCGATATGCGAGATCGCCCAGCCGCGCGGATCGCCGAAACTGTCGATATAGTTTTTGATGAGGAGCGCGTCCGTGCCCTCGCCCTTGAGGTCGACGATATAACCGTCCTTTACAGTCAGCGTGACCGGCGACTGGATGTAACGCTTGAACGCGCAGAGGATGTCACCGGGCATCAGCACGACCGTGCCGTTGACCTCGCCATCGGTCGCCTGGGTGAAGGCAAAGCCTGACGGGAAATGATCCCAGCGCCCGGGCTCATCCGTGTATCCGTATTCGGAAATGACCGGGTATTGCTTCAGGCCATAAGTTACGTCCGTTCCGCCGGGCGACGTGATCCGCATTTTGCTGGCCGACTGGAGGAGGGTTCGAGAAAGCTCCGTTCGCCGGCGCAGATCTTCGGTCGGGAACATCTTCTTGAGGATGTGGAACGGCTCCATCACGCGCAGGATGCGCGTGCCCGCTTCCTGAATTTCGGCTTGCTCGCGAGAGAACAGCAACCCCAGGAGATCGATCACCATGTCCACGCGCTTGAGCGTATCAATCGCCGGCTGGTTGCCCGTGAGCGCATGCCGGCCCTGCAGGCCCGCGACCTTGCCCTGGCCGTATTTGGGCACGTTGAGATGAAATGTCGTTGCGCCGAGGCTCTGCGCGGCCAGCATGAAGGCCTGGGCGTATTCCTGCTGATCCTCGCCGCCGCTCAGGACCGCAACGACTTCGCCCTTCGTCACCTTGCAGAGTGTCAGCTCGGCCTTGAAGATCTCGAGCATTTCAACATCAACGATTTGTCGGGACATCTTCACTGATCTCCTGTTTGCCGAACGTAGACACGCGGCCGTCGAACCGATCGCGTGGTCGCGCTAGAAGCTCTTCGACGATCAAAAGGAAGCCCTCGGTATCGTCGATCTGCATTTGGTGACCCGCGCTTTCCAGCGTCCTGATCGCGATCGACGGCAGCAATCCGCGAATTTCCGCTTCATCTTCGGGTCGAATGACCCCTCCCCGCCCGGCGACGATCAATGCGGTGGGAACGCCGAGATGGGCGAGGTCGCGGTGGATATCATCGTCATGAAAGCCGTTATGGCTCTCGATGAGAGCACGCTCGTCGCAGGTATGCATCCACTCGGCCCGAGTGCGGATGTGCAGCTCGGGCCACCGCGGAGCAGAGGGGCTTCGCAGCGCCGCGTCGGCTTCTCCGCGCTTCGCGCTTTGAAGCAATTTGAGAAGCGGTTCGACCGGAATCGGATAGGCGCGGCGTCCGGGACCGGAGACCGGCGGATCGACCAGTATCAGTTGGTCCATGAAAGATGGCCGCCAACGCGCGGCGCGGATTCCGATGCGGCCGCCCATCGAGTGGCCCAGCAGCGTATAAGGGCCCATTCCAAGCGCTTCAGCGAACCCGATGAGGTCGGATGCGTATGCGTCGAGCGAATAATTGAGATGCGGGCCGCTTTCGGAAAGGCCGCGACCGCGGACATCGAGCACGAAAACGTCGTGTCCGGAGCACAGGCGTTCTGCGATGAAGGCCCATTGCGCCGCAGTCGTCGAGATGCCAGGGACAATGATGATCGCCGGCCCGGCCCCGCCGAACCGCAAATAATGCTGCCGAATGCCGTTGGCGTGCACATTGGCGCCGTAAAGCAATCCGGATGCCGCGGCGCCGCTCACGTCTGCTGATCCTTTGTGTGGTCATCCGACAGCGCGCGAAGCCGCTCGATGGCGACCTGCGTCGGCATGACATCCGCGTATTTGCTGGCGATATCGAACAGGTTGACGGCGTGAGACGTGGGCGAGCGGTCGTAGACCGCATCGCTCGGCACAATTGATTTGAAGTTCAGCGCGCACGCATCCACAACCGAAGCCCGCACGCAGCCGCTGGTCGTGCAGCCGGTCACCACCAGCGAGTCGACGCCGGCACCAATCAGATAGGTCGCAAGCGGAGTGCCGAAGAACGCGCTTGCCTGAGTTTTCGGCAGCAGCAACTCGCCGGGCTCCGGAGCCACCTCTCGGACGAACTCGTAGCCCTCGGACGGGATCCGCATGATACCCGGGATCTTCGCGGAGAACGCGCCCTGGTCCTGGCCTACCTTCCGCGCGACATGCGGGAAAATCACCGGCCGTTCTTTCTCGCGAAACAGCCGCACCAACTCGGCGATGTGTGCGATCGCATGCCAACCGGCCTCGCCGCAGCTGGTGGGGTATTGCTTGATCGCGTCGCGGATCGGCATCGGCCGGTCGCCGACCGAACGATACTGCACGTCGATGACCAGCAACGCCGGTCGTCTGCCGAATCCCGCCGCACCACCCAGCCCTGCGAGGGCATAGGTCTCGCGCTCGTCCAGCGGTATCACGTCGTCCCAGGGTTGCCTGGTGCCAGTCACTGTTGCGCTCCAGAGGTCACAATCGTGAGCATGTCAGTGAAGCGGCGCGGTGGCCGCGTCGTACTGGTAGATCCAATCGTATCGCGCAGCCGTCGCGTCCGGTGCCCACTGGGTCTTGATGTAGTCACCCGCCGTCTCCGGCTTGCACAGCGCCTGGTTATGAAAGATCGGCAGCATGCCGGCCGCCGACTTTGCGACCTTGGTGGTGCGATCGAGCCGCAGGCCCTGATACGTCTTGAATACCGCCGCGATGTCATCGGGCTTCTCCTCGAAGCAACGGGCGAGGACGGATGCATCCTCCAGGGCCATGTTCACGCCCTGCCCGAGGTACGGCAGCATCGAATGGCAGGCGTCGCCGAGCAGGGTGACGCATCCCTTCGACCACGTACCCAGCGACGGCCGCACGAACAGTCCCCACTTGTTCAGGGTATCCACATTCTTGACCAGTTGGATGATGTCCGGATGCCAGCCCTCGAAGTCCTTCAGGCATTCCTCGACAGAACCCTTCTCCGACCAGGATTCGAGGAGCCAGTCGTCATGGTCGACCTGGCCCGAAAAGGTCATCATGACGGTGTTCTGCCAACGGACCGGATAGGCCGTGACATGAGCGGTGGGTCCGATCCAGGTTGCCACCTCGGGTTCGCGCTGATGCGGCGCAAGGCGGTCGACGGGCACGAGACCACGCCACGCGATGGCCTTCGTGTACTGGCTCTCGATGTTGCCGATGAGGCCAAGACGGACCTTCGAATGCGCACCGTCAGCGCCGATCAGCGCGCGCCCTTCGACTTCGGAGCCGTCAGCAAGCTTGGCCCGAACCCCTTCGTCGTCTTGACTGAACCCGACAACGTGGGCGCTCAGATGAATGGCGCCCGGCTTCAACTCGCGCACGCCGTCGACGAGAATCTTCAGCAGGTGAGCACGGAGCAGCAGATAGGGCTGATTGCGCGCCGCGTCGGAGCTGCGGTTGTAGAGGGGCCACCTATCACCGGTGTTCCAGAGCCGGATCGAGCGTCGCTCGGCCGCGATGCAGTTCTGCTCGACCTGTTCGGTGAGGCCGAGATCCCGAAGAACGCGCACGCCGTTCATGGAGATCCAAAGGCCGGCTCCGACCTCGCGCAACTCGGACGCTTGCTCAAATACGTCACAATCGATGCCGCGACGAAGCAGCGAAAGCGCCATCGCCAAGCCGCCGATGCCGGCGCCGGCAATGAGGACACTCGATTTACTGACCTGTTCAAGACTCATGATATCTCCAAACGACATTGCGCTATCTTGCGACGGGCTAGGCGGCGTCTTCGGAGACTTGCTCGGCGGCAAGGCTCCTTACGGCCTCGAAAATCTTGGTGTATCCGGTGCAGCGGCAGAGGTTGCCGTGCAGGTAGTGACGGATTTCTTCGTCAGTCGGGTGCGGCGTCGCCTTCAGCAACGCTGTGACAGCCATGATGAAGCCCGGAGTGCAAAAGCCGCACTGAAGGCCGCCGTGAAGCACGAACGCCTTCTGAATCCGCGACAGGCCCTCAGGCGGCGTTACGCCCTCGATCGTCGTGACCTCCCGCTGATCGACATCGACGGCGAGCGTGGTGCAACTCGAGATCGGCTCACCGTCGAGCAGAACGGTGCAGGCGCCGCACACCTCCATGTCACAGGAGCGCTTCGTCCCCTTGAGGCCAAGGCGATCCCGGATCAGGTCGATCAATAGCGTATGGGCAGGAACGTCGATCGCGATCGCCTGGCCGTTCAGCGAGAACGAAATGGGCAGCACATGTGTCATTTCACGCGCTCCCGGCTGCGGCGATCGCCTCGTCCGCGTTTCGCAGAAGCAAGACACCTGCAAGGTGCCGCTTATAGTCGGCGCCGCCATGCCGATCCTCGTTGACTTCAAGCTCATCCAGCGCCGTCGGGAGCGCCGCCTCGATAGCCGGGCGGACTTCCGCGACGGATATGCCCTGGAGGGTGTCTTCGACGGCCTTCAAAGGCTGAGGTCGCGAACCGAGCGCTCCGACCCGCACGCGGGCGCTTTTGATCGTCCTCTCGCCGACGCCTAGCGACCAGGCCATCGCGACATTCACCGAGGGCCTCTCACCATGCTTGAACCGCCGATAGGTCACCGGACCGGTAGGGCGCGAAAACGCAATGACTGTCAGAAGCTCATCCGGCTCCCGCACCGTTTCCAGCTCACTCCGGATGAAATCGTCAGCGTGAACGACACGCGTACCGCTGGGGCCAATAAGCACCAGCCGTGCGTCCAAGGCCGCGAGCATAGTCAGCGGATCGGCGTGGGGCTCTCCGAAGCACAGATTGCCTCCGATCGTTCCAACGCTGCGGACCCTGACGTTTGCGACGTTGGCGCAGAGCGAGGACAGCGCCGGCACGTACTCGCGAATAACAGGATCATTGGCGATCTTGTTGTGCGTGCAGCGCGCACCGATTTCGATGTTATTCGCATCGTTCAGAGCAATGCGGTCAAGTCCGGGGATTCCCTTGATGTCGATGAGCCGGTCCGTATGGATGACGCGCATCTTCATCGCCAGCAGCAGTTCGGTTCCGCCGGAGTAGAACATGCCATCACCGGACTGTCCGACCGCACGCACGGCGCCTGCGATCGTCGAAGGCCTCTCGAATTCGAAGGGTGATGGCAGCATGATCAGGTCGCGCCCAACATTTCTTTGAGCCGCTTCTCGAACTCATCGAAGTTCTGATCGACGCGACGCTTGATGACGCCGAACCCCATAGTCGCGAGGCGACCTTGCACGTCGACCTTCGCGTCTACGGCGAATGTGGACCCCGCCCCTTCCGGCGTCACGGTCACGTCGAGAACCACCGCCAGCCTCGTCCCGGTGATCTTGTCGCGGCCCGTGGCGCGCGTGCGGACGTGAAATGGCTCCGTTATCGATTCAACGATGATGTCGGCGGGGACCTCGACCTTGAACGGGCCGATCTTCTGTTTGACGGTCGCTTTGTAAGTTGCAAGCCGCTCGATTTCCTCGACGTTTTCGCAGCCGGGGATGCAACCCGATATGCGAGGGACGTCAAGCAGCGTGCTCCAAAGCTCCGCCGGCGTCGCTGGCACCACCATCGACATATTGAATTCCATGAATTCAGTTCCTCTTCTGCAGGGCGCGCCATACCTTTTCGGGCGTCATTGGCAGCTCGGTGATCCGAATGCCGTAGGTGGAGAACAGCGCATTGGCGATCGCGGGCGCGACCGGAAGGATCGCTCCCTCGCCCATTCCCTTGGCGCCGCCTGGACCAGGACCGTCCCCGTTTTCGACAAGGATGGTGTCAAACACGGGGGGAACGTCAGAGATGCGCGGTATCGAATAATCGATCGGCGTCGCATTGATGGGCTGACCATCCTCGAACTCCAGCACTTCATAAAGCGCGTGTCCGAGGCCCATGATAGCAGCCCCCTCGTCCTGCCCTTCCGCCGCAACGCGATTGATCGCGCGGCCGACGTCAGCGGCGCTGGCATATCGGGGGACACGGATCTCGCCGGTGCCTTCATCGACAACGATTTCAGCAAGGCCCGCGGAAGTCTCCCAGAACAGAGGGGACTCGGCCAGGGCGCCCTTCTTCGAGCGCGGCGTAATCGCGCCGCGGCCGATGACCTCTCCCGAGTCGACACCCAGCGTGCGGTGAAAAATCTGATGGAAAGTGAGAACCTCTGATCCGGTAGAGACACCCCCCTCAACAAGCGACAGGTTCTCCCGGGGAAGCTCCCAAACATCAGCAACCATTTCGAGGATCTGATCGGCTGCGTCGATTGCGGCATTCTCGACGGAAAGGCCGACGACCACGGTCGATCGGCTTGCGCCTGTGCCCCAGTCGTAAGGGGCGACGGCCGTATCGGTGCGCAAGACGGTTACCGCGGAGGCCGGCTGCTTCAAGGTCTGCGATGCGATGCGCGCCATGGCCGCGTGCGCGCCCTGGCCGACTTCAATGCTGGAGACCGAAACTAGGATCGACCCGTCGATCTTGAGACGTACGATCGCGTTGCTGATCGGCGTATTGGCCGGATCGGTTGCGGCGACTGCCAGTCCGCACGCCTGCCGGTTGGAGGCCTTCACCTCCGATGCGAACGACTGGGTCACCCGGCCTATCAGCTCGCTCATATCCATATCGAGCGCCCGCAAATCGGGGCGGATGCGCTCACCGCGGGACGCCAAATTCAGCAACCGAAACTCGGACGGATCCATGCCGATTGCCGCCGCGACATTATCCATGTGCGATTCTTTGGCCCAAACAGCTTGCGGCCCTCCGATCGAGCGGAAGGCCGCACCTGGAACGGTGTTCGTGTAGACCGCGCACGCCTCAAGACGCAGATTGGGCACCACGTAGGGGCCCATGATGCGATTTGCCGATTTCGTGGCGACCGCTGAGCCTGTGTCGGAATATGCCCCGCCATCGAGCAGCAGTTTGGCGCTCTTGGCGAGGATCCGTCCCTTGGCGTCCAAAGCCGTTCGAATCGTGATGTCGGCGCCCAACCTTCGGCAGGTGAGCATTGATTCAGTCATGGATTGCGCAACGCGAACCGGGCGCTGCACCTTCCACGATGCAGCGGCAACCAAAGGTTCGATCTTCACCGAGGCCTTGCCGCCAAACCCTCCGCCGACAAACGGAACGATCACGCGGACCTTGGCCAACTGCAGTCCGTAGAGCCGTGAGAGCACCTTCTGAACAGCGGTCGGCGTTTGTGCACCTGCCCAAACCGTCAGAGAGTCCCCCTGGAAATCCGCAATGACCGCATGCGGCTCCATTGCGAAGTGAGAAATGGCCGGGAAGGTGAAGCGGTCTTCGTGGATGTAGGCCGCGGCCGCCTCTGCAGCATCAACGTCTCCGACGTTGTTCCGGTAAGTGTGGAAAATGTTGCTGTTCTGGGTCGGCCGGGCGCCGCCCTTGAAATAAAAGTCTTCCAGATTTTCATGGCGCTCGTGGATGAGCGGCGCTTCTTCCGCCAGGGCTTCCTGGATGGTCGTTGCGCGCGGAAGGTCGTCGTATTCCACATCGACTAGTTCTGCGGCGTTTTCTGCGATCTCGATTGTCTCCGCGATCACCACGGCGACGGGTTCGCCCACATATCTCACGCGGTCGGTCGCAATGATCGGCCGGTCTTTAAGCACAACGCCCCAGTTACCGAACGAGGCGACGTCTTCGCCGATTAGCACGTCCACAACGCCGTCCATGGCCCGCGCAACGCGCGAATCGATCGAAGCGATGCGGGCATGAACGGCTGGCGAGCGAACCACAAACCCATGCAGCATCCCCGGAACCGTCAGGTCGGTAACGTACTCGGCGCGTCCCGTAACCTTTTCGATCAGGTCGGACCGAACGGAACTCATGTTGTCAATCGCCGACATACGCAAATCCGATAGTACTTTGGCGCGCCGGTCCGTAAGGCGTGTAGCCAAGGCCCCGGGGAGCAATCTCAGGACACTACGACATTTATCACTTGTATGCAAGTGCTGCACTCGCTTGCAAGTTATGAGATGTCCTCTTCCCGTGATCGGAGGCAAGCCAGGAGCGAATCGGTCTAGCCCAGCGCGTGCGAGAATGGGTTTGCCTCTTAGGCGGAGCGGATTTCGATATGCGAACGACGGACGCATCGAAGCGAGCCACTGCCGGGGCTCTCAACGAAGCAAATCGCATTAAACAGAATGAAGTCGAACAAAGATGGATTTCCTAGGTCGGGAAATGTAGACAATCGGCCGGCACCGAAGACCTTCGGAGCTAGAAGCCTGTATTTCTTGAACTGAGGCAACCTACGGCAAGGAAGCAAAAAGTGGTGCAACCCAAGACAAAGCCGCGCGCGGCCGGGAAAGTGAAAGAAGCTATAGATTCGTACCGGCTGGATGACGCACCGGGCTTTTTGTTGCGAGTCGCGCTCCGTACTCACACGTCCATCTTTGCCGCTAAGATGATTGAAGAATTAACGGGGCCCCAATTCTCGACGCTAGCGAAATTGAAGGAGGTAGGTCCTTGCTCGCAAAACCACTTAGGACGGCTAATTCATTATGATTCGGCGACCATCACCGGCGTTATCAATCGCCTGAAATCTCGCGGCCTCATCAAGAGCTCCAAAGACCCTCTGGATCCGCGGCGACGCGAGATAGATTTGACCGAGAAGGGAAGACGGATAGCGGACGCAGCGATTGAAACTATTGGCGAGATTTCCGGCGAGACATTCGCTCCGCTGACCCAAGATGAATTTCGAGCGCTCACCGAAATCTTGAAGAAGATCATACGACGCTGATCAACCGGCTTCGAGCGGCACTAGATATCGTCAGCAGCCGAGAAAAAGGGCCCGGCGATCGCGCCGGGCCGAGTAGAGGGAGGAAAACGAAAGATCGCAAATCTTTCGCAGACGCCGAATGCGGAATTCGATCGCAGAAACCCAACGAACGACCTCCAGCAGCAATACTATCGTACATGTCAGACCGCATTTTGTGCTGAAGTCGGCACCTCTCCGCACCGTTTCCGGCATTTGACGGGTCGTACGATTTCGACAGCACGACAAAGAGCGCGCGCGAGACTTGGAAGGTCCCGATCACCAGGCTCCGCGCGTCCGGTAGTTCATTTCATCGCCCGGCTCCGATCTCGCAATGCCCGCACCGCCGTACCCGCCTCTGCAATTCAGAGATCCGAATCTCCTGCCAAGGGATGACTGCCGGTCCTCGTTGCGTCGATGAGTATCTATTCCTCTAATCTGCGCGTTGAATGAATCGTGCTAGTAACCCGAGGGGCTGTCCTCAATCGTCCCTACCTAGCGCGCGGAGTATCTTCCTTCTATAGCTCGCCAGGTCGAACAGGAGTCTTGGCACTCTTTTGAGCGCAATCGCCTTGCCCTCGATTGCGAGATGTAGAACTCGTACCAATCTGGCAAGACCAAGTTCTACAAACGCGAGCCGAACATGCGGATCGTTCACAATCCTGAGCTGGTTGTGTACAATGACGATGGATGCCGCGAGATCAGGTTTCCTCTCCAGAACGAAGTCTCGACATGCCGCGGCAAATTCCTCCTCTTGAACGCTCAAAGGTACCTTTACTTCCCTGCGAGAACTTCCCGCCATATTCGGGTCCCCTATGAACAATCGGCAGCGAGGCACCTGAGCCGGCTCAGGTTTTTGGATTTCTAGTGGCTCGCCCGCTTGGTCGATCTCTTCGGACCCGGCAACACATCCGTGCAAACACCTTCATACACTTCGCCAGCCAGGCCTATTGTCTCTCCGAACGTCGGATGCGGATGGATGGTCTTGCTGAGATCAATTGCATCGGCGCCCATCTCGATCGCCGGGCAGATTTCTCCAATCATGTCGCCAGCGTGCGGGCCAACGATCACACCGCCGATGATGCGGTGCGTCTCTTGGTCGATGATCAGCTTGGTCATGCCATAAGACGCGCCCGAGGCGATCGCTCTGCCCGAGGCAGCCCACGGAAACTTCGCGGATCTAACGTGCCTGCCTGAGGAGGCCGCTTCTTGTTCCATGATGCCAACCCAGGCCACCTCAGGATCAGTGTAGCCGACGTTCGGGACGATCTTCGCGTCAAATAAGCTCTTGAGCCCGGCAGCCGCTTCTGCCGCGACATGCCCCTCGTGAACCGCCTTATGGGCGAGCATCGGGTTACCCGCGACATCGCCGATCGCGAAAATATGAGGCAAATTCGTCCGCATTTGCCTATTGACTGCAACGAAACCTTTGCGTCGCATCTTACACCAATCTTCTCCAAGCCCAGATATGCGCTGTTCGGCACTCTGCCTGCGGACTGCAGGATCAATTCGTAAGTTCGACGCCCCGGCTTTGAGCTTTCAATCTGGACCGATACGCCGTTACTATCTGCCGTGGCGCTTACTATTTGCCGCCTCACTGTGCCCGAGCCGAGCATTGAGCTTCTGGATCAGCTGATCCGCGGCATCGGCGATCACCGTCCCGGGCGGGAAGATCGCCTCGGCACCGGCCGCGTAGAGCGCATCGTAATCCTGCGGCGGCACCACGCCACCGACAATGATCATGATGTCGTCGCGGCCCTGCTTCTTCAGCGCGGCTTTCAGCTCCGGCACGGCGGTCAGATGCGCGGCGGCGAGCGAGGAGACGCCGAGAATGTGCACGTCGTTCTCGACGGCCTGTCGCGCCGCTTCGTCGGCGGTGGCGAACAGCGGCCCGATGTCGACGTCGAAGCCGATGTCGGCGAAGGCGGACGCGATCACCTTCTGGCCGCGGTCGTGGCCGTCCTGGCCGATCTTGGCGACCAGGATGCGCGGACGGCGCCCTTCCGCTTCCTCGAAGGCATCGATCATCGCCTGAACCTTCTCGACCCGGTTGCCCATGCTGGAGGCCTCACGCTTGTAGACGCCGGTGATGGACTTGATCTCGGCGCGGTGCCGGCCGAACACCTTCTCCATCGCGTCCGAGATTTCGCCGACGGTCGCCTTCGCCCGTGCGGCGTCGATCGCGAGCGCGAGCAGATTGCCATTGCCTTCACCGGCAGAGCGCGTGATCGCGGCCAGCGCGGCATCGACGTCCTTCTGGTTCCGCTCGGATTTCAGCCGCTTCAGCTTGTCGATCTGAAGCCGCCGGACATTGGTATTGTCGACCTTGAGGATGTCGATGGGGGTCTCATCCGTCGGCTTGTACTTGTTGACGCCGATCACCGCCTGCTTGCCGGCATCGATGCGGGCTTGGGTCTTGGCAGAGGCTTCCTCGATGCGCAGCTTGGGCACGCCGGCCTCGATCGCCTTGGCCATCCCGCCGAGCTCCTCGATCTCCTGGATGTGGCCCCACGCCTTGGCCGCGAGGTCGCGGGTGAGGCGCTCGACGTAATAAGAGCCGCCCCAGGGATCGATGATGCGGGTGGTGCCGCTCTCCTGCTGGAGGAACAGCTGGGTGTTGCGTGCGATGCGCGCCGAGAAGTCGGTCGGCAGCGCCAGGGCCTCGTCGAGCGCGTTGGTGTGCAGCGACTGGGTATGGCCTTGCGTCGCCGCCATCGCCTCCACCGTCGTGCGCATCACGTTGTTGAAGACGTCCTGCGCGGTGAGCGACCAGCCGGAGGTCTGGGAATGCGTGCGCAGGGACAGCGAGCGCGGGTCCTTCGGATTGAAGGGCTTCAAGAGCTTGGCCCAGAGCAGGCGCGCGGCGCGCAGCTTGGCGACCTCCATGAAGAAGTTCATGCCGATCGCCCAGAAGAACGACAGCCGCGGCGCGAAGCGGTCGACGTCGAGACCTGCGGCGATGCCGGCCCTTAAGTATTCGACACCGTCGGCGAGCGTATAGGCGAGCTCGAGGTCCTGCGTCGCGCCGGCTTCCTGCATGTGATAGCCGGAGATGGAGATCGAGTTGTACTTCGGCATCTTCTGCGAGGTGTAGGCGAAGATGTCGGAGATGATCCGCATCGAGGGCGCAGGCGGATAGATGTAGGTATTGCGCACCATGAACTCTTTCAGAATGTCGTTCTGAATCGTCCCTGAAAGCTTCTCCGGCGGCACGCCCTGTTCCTCGGCGGCGGCGACGTAGAGCGCGAGGATCGGCAGCACAGCGCCGTTCATAGTCATGGATACGCTCATCTGGTCGAGCGGGATCCCCGCGAACAGCGTGCGCATGTCGTAGATGGAATCGATCGCAACGCCGGCCATGCCGACATCGCCGCCGACCCGCGGATGATCTGAGTCATAGCCGCGATGGGTGGCGAGGTCGAAGGCGACCGAGAGACCCTTCTGCCCGGCGGCGAGGTTGCGGCGGTAGAACGCGTTGGAATCCTCCGCCGTGGAGAAGCCGGCATATTGCCTGACCGTCCAGGGCTGGTTGACATACATGGTCGGGTAGGGACCGCGCAGGAACGGCGCGATGCCTGGCCAGGTCTCAAGGAAATCGAGCCCGGCGATATCTGCTTCTCCGTATGCTGACTTGACCGGAATGCCCTCCGGAGTCACCCACGGATCGACGGAAACAGAAGAAGCGGCGACCGAGCACCTTTCGAAAGCAATACTTGCAAAATTCGGGATAACGCTGATGGATGACATCTGAGTGTTCGCGTTCGATTGTCGATTATCCGGAACCCTTCGGGTTTTGGATCCGGTTGTAAGCGGCATTTAGCGTTGCCAAGGCGTCGCAACTGACGTGAATAAAGCTGCAGATGCCAGCCCGCCGAAACGCGGCCTCGGATTGAGAGGGAAGTCCCGCCAAATAGATGTGCCTAGCTCCGACTTGCTGAAGCGCGTGGGCGGAGATTTCGGCGCGCTCCGCATAGATCTTATCGCTGGAGCAAAGGCAGGCAAGTTCGGCACCAGATCCCGTGAATGCGAGGGCAAGCTCGGCTGGGTCGGCGAAGCCGGCGCCGTCGATAGCCTCAATTCCTCCCGCTTCGAAGAAGCTCTTGGCGAATGTCGCGCGGGCCGTAAAGTCGGTCGGTGTGCCGAGATTAGCAAGAAACACTCGCGGCCGCGCGCCGAGTAGCTTCAATATCGCATCGGACTTATCGCGGAGCGATTCGAAGGGTTCCGCAAGCCGGATCGGCGGCAGTGCGTCGAATACGAATTTCTGATCAAAGCTAGGCGGAAGAGCCATCGGTCTTACGCTTAGTACCGCCGCTGCGCCTTCGCCAAGGTTTGCGAACTCGCTCACTCCGGTCAGCGGGTCGCTGCGTTTCGCGAGATTTGCACGGCGCGCTGTGCGTGTAGCTGTGATCTTCGCCTGAAGCGTTCCTTGCTGTAGAGCGGCAAAAATGCCGCCCGCATTTTCAGTCTCTTGAAAACTCCTCCAGGCCGCGTCGCAAAGCTCCGTTGTTAGCGCCTCAATGCCGCCAGCACCTGCGGCAGGATCGCTAACCTTGGCAAGATTGCTTTCCTCCAGCAGCAGAAGCTGCGTGTTGCGGGCCACGCGCCGGGCAAACGAGTCTGGAAGGCCGAGCGCCAACGTGTGCGGCAGAACTGTGATCGCATTGGCACCGGCGATTCCCGCAGAGAATGTCGCCAAGGTAGCGCGCAACATGTTTACGTAGGGATCGCGCCGGGTCAACATGCGCCAGGACGTGTCAGCCGCAATGAACAGCGGCCTCGGCGCCACACCGCACGCCGATTCGATGCGCGCCCAGAGGAGCCGCAACGCGCGGAATTTAGCCATAGTCAAAAACTGGTCGGCGTCAGCAGTGAGTCGCGCATAGATCATACTTCGCGCTTGATCCAGCGGAATGCGCGCCGCCTCCATAGCGTGCAGATATGCCACGCCGCAGGCGAGCACAAAGGCAAGCTCCTGCACTTCTGAGCCGCCGGCGTCATGAACGATACGCCCGTCGCTCGCGGCAAACGGCCCCTTGAACCCCAGCGTTACAAGCCCTTTGATCGTGCTGGCAACGTTCCGTGCGATTTCTTCCCAAGTGTATGGACTGCGTCCGCTTAGGGCGCACGCGCCCAGCGGATCGAGCCCAAATCGAATGTCGCAGACGGCAGGATCGAGACCGACCGACTTCACATATTCCGCAACATGGATCGCGGTCTTACGCCCGTCTGTACCAATTTGAAGTTCAATCCCGATGCCGGCATCAAGGTGGACGTCCTTTAAAGCTTTGGCGACGGCACCTGCCGTTTGATCGAGACCGAACCCGCGGCTGCAGTTGGCGCCGGCAAAGACGAGCGCCAGGCCCGTCGCCCCATTCTCCAGATCGTGAAGGGCCTGCCTATTGGCCGTCACCGCGTCTGGATGATCGATGCGCTGTATGATCTGCCAAGGCGCCGCGGGTGCCCGCCCGTCGACTAGTGCAATGTCTTTCGCGCGGAGATAAATCGGCTCGATTCTCAAGTCGTCGTACGTCCTACCAATCAGCTTTTCGAACGGCGCTCCCTTTAGCACGCCATCAACCAGCTTGTGCCAGTCCTGGCGTGAAGCAGGCGCAAAGCCCGATGCCAATGCCAACCGTTCGGTTTTCATCAAGTCCACCTAATCCCAAGTGACGCCGAGCTGCCCAACATGACTTCTGCCTGGAAGTAACCGGAATTCCTGCAGACAGGCTGCCCATCTCAGGTCGCCTCTTGCGGTGTTCAGGAAAACTCCAAAATCAGCGCGTCGACCGCAAGCGTCGCACCGGCACTGGCGTGGATCTTCTTCACGGCGCCGTCTTGCTCGGCGCGCAGCACGTTCTGCATCTTCATGGCTTCGACGACCGCGAGCGTCTCGCCGGCCTTGACCTCCTGCCCCTCCGTTACCGCGATCGAGACGATCAGCCCGGGCATCGGACACAGCAGCTTCTTGCCGGTATCGGCGGCCGTCGTCACCGGCATCAGCCGCGCCGAGGTCGCTTCCGCTTCGGTCCAGACATAGACCGGGACTTCGACGCCCTGATGCGCGAGGCGGATGCCGTTGGCAATCGGCCGCACCTGCACCGCGGCGAGGTGGCCGTCGATGGTGCCCTGCCAAACCGGATCGCCCGGCTTCCACGACGAGACCAGCAGATGCGAATTGCCGGCCTTGCCCTCGGCGTCGACGAAGCGGATCGCGATGGCGGCTCCATCGCGTGCGACCTCGAGCAAAATCTCCTGCCGATCGAGCCACACCGCGCGGCGGCGCTCGCGCTGCACGACGCGGCCGCCCATCTGGCCCGAGATCTGTCGCTTGCGCTCACCAAGCACGTGATCGATGGCGGCGCCGACTGCTGCGATGCGCCGGGCGACCTCGCCCTCCGGCACGCGCACCGCAAAGCCCTTGGGGAACTCCTCGGCGATGAAGCCGGTCGAGAGCCTTCCCTCGCGCCAGCGCGGATGATGCATCAAGGCCGACAGGAACGGAATGTTGTGGCGGATGCCGTCGACGTAGAACGAGTCCAGCGCAGTGGCCTGCGCCTCGATCGCAGCGGCGCGCGACGGGGCGTGAGTGACGAGCTTGGCGATCATCGGATCGTAATGGATCGAGATCTCGCCGCCCTCCTGCACGCCGGTGTCGTTGCGCACGCTGATGCCGCCCTCGCTCGCTTCCGCCGGCGGGCGATACTTCACCAGGCGCCCGATCGAAGGCAGGAAGTTGCGGAACGGATCTTCGGCGTACAGACGGGACTCCACCGCCCAGCCGGTCAGCGTGACGTCCTTCTGCGCCAGTGCCAGCTTCTCGCCGGCGGCCACGCGGATCATCTGCTCGACCAGGTCGACGCCGGTCACGAGCTCGGTGACGGGATGCTCGACCTGCAGGCGCGTGTTCATTTCCAGGAAGTAGAAGCTCTTGTCCTGGCCGGCGACGAACTCGACCGTGCCGGCGGAGTCGTAATTCACGGCCTTGGCCAGCGCGACCGCCTGCTCGCCCATCTTGCGGCGGGTGGCCTCGTCGAGCAGCGGCGACGGCGCCTCCTCGATGACCTTCTGATTGCGGCGCTGGATCGAGCATTCGCGCTCGCCGAGATAGATCACGTTGCCATGCTTGTCGCCCAGCACCTGAATCTCGATATGGCGGGGATCGACGATGAACTTCTCGATAAAGACGCGGTCGTCACCGAACGAGGCCTTGGCCTCGGCCTTGGCGAGGTTGAAGCCTTCGGCAACCTCGGAGGTCGAATGCGCGATGCGCATGCCCTTGCCGCCGCCGCCGGCGGAAGCCTTGATCATCACGGGATAGCCGATCTCGTCGGCGATCGTGACCGCGTGCTTGTCGTCCTCGATGACGCCGAGATAGCCCGGCACGGTCGAAACCTTGGCCTTGGCGGCCGCCTTCTTGGATTCGATCTTGTCGCCCATCGCCGCGATCGCGCCCGGGTTCGGGCCGATGAAGACGATGCCGGCGGCTTCCAGCGCGCGCGGGAACGCCTCGCGCTCGGACAGGAAGCCGTAGCCGGGATGCACGGCCTGTGCGCCGGTCTTCTTGCAAGCTTCGACGAGCTTCTCGATCACCAGATAGCTCTCGGCCGCCGCCGGCGGGCCGATCAGCACCGCCTCGTCGGCCATCTCGACATGCAGGGCATCGCGGTCGGCCTCGGAATAGACGGCAACCGTCTCGATTCCCATCTTGCGGGCGGTCTTGATGACCCGGCAGACGATTTCGCCGCGATTGGCGATCAGAATCTTCTTGAACACAGCTCTTCCTACAACGGAATGTTGTCGTGCTTCTTGGCCGGCATCTCGACCTTCTTGTCCCTAAGCATCTCCAGCGCGCGGGCGATGCGCTTGCGGGTCGAGTGCGGCATGATGACGTCGTCGATGTAGCCGCGTTCCGCCGCGATGAACGGCGACAGGAAGCGGTCTTCGTATTCCTTGGTGCGCGCCGCGATCTTGTCGGGGTCGCCGATGTCGGAGCGGAAGATGATCTCGACCGCGCCCTTGGCGCCCA